>JBGZJG010000078.1:0-5722 GCA_041848665.1 Filifactor sp. | reverse complement strand
TAAAAAAACAATCGTATAGTTCTTTGCCCGCAATTTATTCTGATGCTTTCAATGGAAATCCCGGAACAAAAAATCCGTTGAAACCAAGCGAAAATAAAGTTTTATTATGGACACCGGACAAAGAGAATCCAAATCATTTACCAAATGGAGAAAACTATGTAGTTGATCCTGTTGCAGAAAACAATGAATATCAACCTTCAGACTTTACTTATAGTAAAGACAATGAGGTAAAAGGATTCAGTGAAACAGGAAGTAAAAAGTTTGGCAAGATGAAAGACAAACCGGTAGCACTTCCTATCAAAACGGATGAAGGAGTAGCCGTTACGGGAATAGATGATTGGGCATTTGAGGATGATGCTTTGGAGATCAAAGCTATCGTTATTCCCGAAGGATATAAGCGAATAGGTGATCGTGCATTTGCGTTTTCAAACATCAGTGAGATTGATGCACCTTCCACATTAGAAACAATTGAAAAATATAGTTTTTGGCAATCTGATGATTTAGTAAAAATTCATGCAACCAAAGCAGTTGCAGCAAGAATTAAAACTACGAGCGATTATTGGGAAATCATTGCTGATAAAGAAGAGCCATTTGTGCCTCAACCAAGCAGCAAATGGGAAACGGAAGATTTTGTTTTTGGAACTTTCAAGGTAATAGAATTAGAAGATGACGGAAGTAAGAAGGAAGTGGAATTGAATGCGGTTGCAGGATTTTCACAAAAAGGACTTGAAAAAGTTAAAACGATAAAAGATTTAGAGTTGCCGAAACTTGATTCTAAAGGTCAACAAGTTGAAATGGTTGGTAATGGAGCATTTAAAGGTGATTTTGGAAAAAAACGTTTAAACAACTTAACCATTCCGGAAGGCTATCGAGTTATCGGTTCCATGGCATTTGCATTTAATGGTTGCGGAGGAGAATTGGTACTTCCTGACAGTATGGAATTTGTCGATGGAGCGGCATTTTTCAGAAATGAATTTACGAGTTTAATCGTACCGGAGAAGATAACTGATATTTCTTTGAGTATGATGCGAGGAAATAAGCTTAATAAAGTCACTTTTAAGGGAAATGTTGAAACGATTGGAAGATTAGCATTTTCTGAGAACAAAATCGAAGAAATCACAGTACCGGATTCTCTAAAAACAATAGGGGAGCAGGCATTCACAACAAATACAGGTTCTGATAAATATGGCGATAAAGTAGTAATTCGCACAGTCTCTGGAAAAAATCCGAATAACTTGGAGGATAAGGAAAACTATATAATAGATCCGAAAAAGCCCGGAACAACACCGCCCATTAACTATAAAGAATGGACTACGGACGATTTTGAATATGAGGGAACTAAGGTGACGGGATTTTCCAAGCAGGGACATTCGAAGATTAAGAGGAATAAAAATTTGATTGTTCCGGATAAGACACCGGATGGAAAAAATGTTTTGATTATCGGAATAGATGCGTTCAGAAATTTAAATCAAGGATATGATATTGAAAGTGTGCAATTGCCGGATACAGTTACAGAAATTGAAGATTACGCTTTGCAATTCAATAATATCAACAGCGTAAAATTGCCGAGAGATTTGAAGAAACTCGGTATGGGCGTATTTATGATGTCGAATGTAACAAACGTGGAATGGAATGAAGAATTGGAATATATCGATCAGGCATGTTTCTTTATGTGTGAATTGGGGCAGATAGAACTTCCGGCATCGGTAAAAACAATTATGAATGCGGCTTTTAGAAAATGTGCATTAACGCAAGTAAGATTTGCGGAAGGAAGCAAGCTTAAAGAGATAGAAAATTTGGCATTTGCCGACAATAAGCTGAGCAATATTGCTTTTCCTCAAACCCTTGTAACAATAGGAAGTCAGGCATTTGGAGACAATCAATTTACCGAATTGAATGTTCCTGCATCGCTTGGAGAAATCGGATTTCAGGCATTTGTGAACAATTCGGGAATGCAAAAATATAACGGTGCGGTTGTCATTCACACACCGGAAGGAAAAAATCCCAAAGGTCTTGTGGATGATGCGGGTAAGACATTTGTTATAGATCCGGAAATGAAAGCGGGAGAAGCGGACAAGCAAGCTTTAAAAATTGCGATTGATGCGGCGAAAAAAATTGACAGCAGTAAATTGACGGAAGCATACAAAACATTCTTTGAAGAAACACTTAAATCCGCAGAAACGGCTTATGCGGATAAGCAAGCTTCTAAGGCAAGAGTAGTAGGACTTACAAAGGAAATGATTTGGGCGAATAAGCGTGCCGAATTAAATACCTTAATGTTTGAAAAAGAGAAGCTTGACCCGAAAGCTTCCACTTTCGATAAAAATAAGTGGGTCGTAGTGCAGAGAGCATATGCCGCCGCAAAGAAAAGCTTAATGGTAATCAATATTACCGATACCAAAGTGGAACAACTTATCAATGAGCTTGCCGTTGCACTCAAAGCGCTTGATGAAACAACCGATCCGTTGGCGGGAGCGACTGCTTACGATGGAGAAGCAAATGTTCCAAAAACACATTATATCACGCCGTATACCATTAAAGTAAGGGTATGGGTAAAAGATGGAAAAATTGTTCATGTCATTGATAACGGAACAGTTTGTGACGATCCGGATGATGATGAAGAGCACAATGGAGGATATTATAAGAGTGCACTACCAATTATGCATAAATATATCGGGAAAACAGTGGAAGCAGTGTTGGGTAACAAATTGGGCAAAAACTTGGGAATTGACGCCATTTCTCATGCTACGGTAAGCTCGAATGTTATTCATAAGGCGGTACAAAATGCTTTGAAGAAAGCATCTGAACCATCTGAAATAGAAACAGCAAAACAACAACTTCAAAAATATATCGACTCTATCAAGTTAGATGTATTGAAATTGACAGGAATTGCAACAGACAGCAACAAAGACGAAATTGAAAAATTCCACAAACATCTTGAAAAAGCACAAACATTGCTTGCAAAAGAAAATAAAGACATCACTCCGGAAGAATTAAAAGAAATGCAAGGAATGCCAAGTTACAAAAAAGACGGCAAAAAAGTAAAAGGAAGTTTCTCCAAAATTGTGAAGGAAATGCGTGCGGATTTTAAAGTGATAGGGGATCGAACACAAAAGAATAAACACAACAATGAGAACTATCCCGTTGTTCAAAATGGAGAAATCAAGATTGAAACCGCAGTGAAGAATTTGCAACAGACAGGAAAACGTAGATTGTATCTGAATTATGTGACTGAAGAAGAATACAATAAACAGTTTGATGCAAATACAGGAGCAACACCTAAATATGATAAGAAAGAAGTTCCGGCAGAAAATTATAGCGTTACGAATAATAATGACGGAACCTACACACTTAAAATTAAAACAATTCCTAATGATGCAGTGATTTTAAAACCTATTCTTAAAGTGGAATTGGCAGAAATCACGTTTGTGGAAAATGGAGATTTGGTGTATGTGAAAGAGACGGACAATCCGAATGAAAACAATTCCAATCTTCAGGGAAATAAAGACAAAGATAAGAAAGAAAAGAACCCATCAAGTAAATCCGCTTACAATGAGACACAAAAAAATCAGCAGGCTACTACTCCGGAAGATAATGATGGAGCTTTATTGAAAAGGAAAAATATTGTAACTATATTTACAGTCAATGCAAATACGGTTCTTTCAAGGGTAAACGGAATAGAAGTTACCAAAACGGTAGATGTGGCACCATATATTAAAAATAATAGAACTATGGTATCTGCTCGATTTATATCTGAAGCTTTGGGTTATGAAGTAAAATGGGATAATAAAACAAAAAGTGCAATTTTTAGTGATGGAAAAAATGTTTTAAAAATACAAATTTATTCTGATGAAATGACAGTAAATGGAAAGGTCTTTAAACTGGACAACAAGCCTGAGGTTGTAAAAGGAAGAATTATGTTACCGATTTCATCAATTATACGTTCACTTGCACTAACACAAGGGGTAACGGAAGATAAAATATATGAAAATATAATTTGGGACGGAAAGAATAAAACGATAACTATTTCCATTATGAAATAAGAAGGAAAAAAATAAATTGTTCTTTTCAAGATAAATATGATTTTTATCAATATAAAAACACGACGATTTTGTCGTGTTTTTATATTGATGCTATATATTGAAATACAAAAGTCTTCCATTAATTTTTATTTTTTATATTTTGAAACGGAAATGGAGAATTTATCCTTCTTTTCTCTGTAAGAACCACTTGCAATTTCTTGCAGCTTTGATTCTGAATTATCTTTAGAAGCACGGATGGAGACTTCAATGTCGTAGTTGTAATAATCTTTTAGGAAATCACGAGCAACGTCAATAACATTATCTTTTACGGTTTCTTCCACATCTTCTTCCAAACGTTCTTGATCTCTGCTGTTTTTAAAAAGGTTATTCCATTCTTCTTCATCAAGTTTTGAATTATCTGTCAGCACAATCTTAATGTCTCCGCGGCTGATACTTACATCTGCTTCATAGGTAGAATTACCATATGCACCCATTTTAAGTTTTACATGACGTAATTCTTTTTGAATGTCTTTTTCCAAATCTCTTCGATCGCTGGAGGAAAGATCTTTTAACAGCTTATCTCCGCTGGATTTTTTGGAAGAATTTGAATTCTTAGAAGAAGAGTTGCCTTTTAGTTGTTCATTTTCTTTCTTTAGCAACATATTTTCATTGGTTAACAAAGCAATTTTTTGATTAAGTGCTTCAACTTGTCCCGGAACAACGGTTTCTTTTGCATTTACAGTCACCGTTCTGGTAGCGTTGTTATAGTTGATGTCCACCAACCCTAATTCGCTTAGGGAGCGAACGGAAAGATAAGTATAGCCGTCATCTGTTGTAAATGGTCTTAATGCGGCATTTTGTACCATGTAAGGGGTTCCGTTAGCCAATAGGTTGATTGCATAATTTACTTTTTTGTTCTGGAATACCGTATCTGCAAATGCTAATGAAGTAACGCCTACTACGGTTGCCAAGGCAACCAATGCAATTTTTTTAAATTTCATAATTCTTACCTCCTGTTTAATTTCGAGTGAAATACTCTTTACATTTCTTATCATACAACAAAAAGAAGATAATGTGAATTACAGGAAGGTTACAGTTTGGTAAAAATAAAGGACATATTCCCGTTTGTTTTGCATTGTTATACAAACAATCGGTGAAACGGTGGACATTCGTTGCGCTATACAAGTGCTATTTTTTACCGTTTCATTTGTTAGGAAAGCGACTCTTTTATTAGGGTTTCTTTATCAACGTATAATTAAAAAATATTGGACAAAATGCCATACCTGTTAATCGAACCATTATGTAAAGGTATCAAGAAACGATCCAATCAAATTGGAAAAAGTATTACATACAAGAAATAGGATAGCGAATAGATGTACAGAAAAAGTGTGTGAAATAAACGAGTTTATGCGGAGCACTATTTTATAAATTTATAAAGATAGATATTGCATATAATTATTAAAAAGAAAAGAGCCATGTGAAAAAACCAACCATAAATTTTCTCAAAGCACGCCTGACCGTAAAATGAAAAACGAGTATACTAGAAAAGAGGTGAAGAAGATGTGTAGCACACCAGCACAAGCAGTAGCAAAAATTCAATCTGCCCAAGCCATTACGTTTTTGACTGGGGCAGGGGTTTCCACGGCTTCTGGGATTCCTGATTATCGTTCGTTAAATGGCGTTTATCATGATTTAGAAGC
>JBGZJG010000077.1:0-14638 GCA_041848665.1 Filifactor sp. | reverse complement strand
TATCAAACAGAATGGTTTTATCATTGCAAATGGAGACGATTTAAATGTGCGAACAGCATTTAAAAGTTTCTCCAATACGATTCTTTTTGGATACGATGAAAGAAATGATGCCGTTATCCGGAATACACATTTTGATAAAAGCGGACATGGTAATTTTTCCATATTATACAAAGAACAATTACTCGGTCCTTTCCAATTACAGGTTCCTGGCACTCACAACGTAATGAATGCCACCGCAGCCATATTAACCGCATTAACCAATGGGATTTCCATCTCTGATGTCCAAAACGGTATTCAAACTTATACCGGTGTAGGAAGGCGATTTGAGTATAAAGGAAATTTCCAAGGAATTTCCGTCTATGACGATTATGCGCATCATCCTTCGGAAATCCGTGCCACCTTAGCTGCAAGTCGTTATTTGCACCCCAATAAACTCATATCCATTTTTCAACCTCACACATATAGCCGTACAAAAAGTTTATTGGATGATTTCGCAGTTTCATTCGACAACTCAGATGTTGTTATTATTACCGATATTTATGCTTCGAGAGAAATTGACGAAGGTATTGTTTCTTCTGAGCAATTAGTTGAAAAAATCAAAGAACATGGTAAGAATGCTGTATATTTGCGAAATATCGGAGAAATACAGAAATACCTGAAAAATATTGCTGAAATAGGCGATGTCATATTCACAATCGGAGCGGGCGATGTCTACAAAATCGGTGAACAGTTGCTTTCCCTATCCTAATTGATTATGATTTATCTTATAAATCCGAACTATTTTATGTACGATAAGTACAAATTTAAATTAAGAAAAGGAGGATATTTTGTTTCTCGGAGAACAAAATAATTGATACCCATTATGGAAACAATTGCTATTATTCACATCTATACTACTGCTGTACAAATGATACAAATACGCCTCAACAAGAATAAAGCTTATACCTTAGTTGAAGAATACAAGGAATCTATCAACATTTCAAAACAGTTGGATTCTAACGGAAATATTACGAGCGATTCTATCTCCTCACTGGTTAATATCCTCAGAAATTTCAAAAATATCTGTGATGCAAAAAAGGTAAGCAAGATAATCGTAGTAGGTACGGAAGCTTTGCGCTGTGCATCCAATCGAGATATTATTGTCGATTTAATTCGCAAAAAAGTGGGAATCGACGTGGATGTTATTTCCGAAGAAAAACAGTGCTATTATGATTATTTAGCTATTTCGGGATTTACCGGATATGAAAACGGTGTCATATTTGATTTGAGCGGAGGAAGCTTTCAACTTGTCCAAATGAAAAATAGACAAATGGAAAACTTCGCCTCCTTTTCTCACGGTGCCGTGAAATTGGAAAAAATCATGTCTAATCCTTCTTTATCCGATCAAGAAAAAAATTCTGAAATTATTTCTCTTGCTGAAAAAACAGCCGAAGAAGTTTCGTGGATAAAAGATATGAAAAATTTTCCGATTATCGGAATGGGAAGGATCTTGAGAAAAATTGGAAAAGTAGATATGGTTTTGGAAAAATATCCCCTTGATATTATTCACGGCTATACTATTCCATTGGAACGTCTTGAGGCGTTATACAAAAGTGCAAGTTCCATTTCTGTACAAAAATGGCAAACACAGGAATTCTCCTGCAACGAAACTCAAGAGAGTTTTCTGGCATCGCTTTTATTCACCATAACTTTCCTAAAGAAGATAGATGCTAAGGAATTGGCGTTGAGCGGAAAAAGTTTAAAAGAAGGTGCATTCTACAATTACCTTCTGACAGAAAAGAATTTAATTATTCGAAGTCCTCTCATGCATTCCATTGAGAATATATTAAAAATTATGGAATTAGATACACTTCATGCCTTCCAAATCAGATGGCTTGCTATGGAAATTTTTTCAAATATAAAAGATTGTTTGGGTTTTGAAGATGTGGAAGATATTGATCTGTATAAAGTTGTAAACACCAGTGCATTACTCCATGACAGCGGTGTAATCATAAATTACTACAACCATCATCATCACTCTTTTTGGGTTATCTTAAATTCTCCTATTTGTGGACTCACTCATAAGGAGTTGTTGATGAGTGCATACATTGCGTCATTTCACCGCAAAAATAATTCTTATATCGACTTTGAAAAATATTCCTATCTCTTAAACGAGAAAGATATTGAAATTATTCGCAAATTGGGAGTATTATTAAAACTTTCAGAGTCTCTGGATAAAAGAATGGATAATGTCGTAAAAAACATTGACTTTACAATCACAGATAAAGAAGTCATTATGGAAATGTCCGCTTCCACATATCCCGATATGGAATTGCGTGATGCGGAAATGATTTTATCTGAGTTTCAACGTGTAATAGGAAAAGAATTGATTTTAAAATAAACTATATGCAAAACACAATCGCACTGGTATCTCTATCGGTGCGATATCCTTTTTCTCAAAAAACATATATACTATTGGTATGTTTATCATTTTCACAGCTATTATTTTGTTTGAGATACTATAAATATCCAATTACCTTTTTATGCCGTATTCAAATAAAAATAAGCATCTTGTTTTAGGAACAACATTTCTGTTTTTCGTTATGATAAACATTTGATTTTGAATCATATTGTAATCATAACGAAATTTTGTTTAAAAATAGTATCCAAACACTCTGCACCAGAATGGAAGGACGGAGAAATATAATGAAATTTATACAAAAATTACTTAGTTTTATCCTATCTATCTTTCTTCTTATTTTAATTGTATTAGGAATTATTTTATGGATTCATGGATATTTTTCTTACCAATCTATCGTAAAAAAAATACCGATTTCTTATAAAATTGAACTCATTAAATCACAAAATGATTATACTCCAATTAATGAAATCAACCAAAGTTTTTTAGATGCAATCTATTCTACCGAAGATAGGCGCTTTTACAAACATGGTGCGATTGATGTCATTGGACTTCTTCGTGCTATGAAAAATAATATTTTACAAAATCGTTTCTCCGAAGGTGGAAGTACCATCACGCAGCAACTTGCAAAAAATATGTATTTTTCCCACGAAAGAAAACTTTCTCGAAAACTTCCCGAATACTTTATTGCACAAGAATTGGAAAAACAATTATCAAAAGACGAAATTTTGGAATTATATGTAAATGTTATTTATTTCGGAGATGGCTATTACGGAATTAAACAAGCTTCCGAAGGATATTTTCAAAAATCTCCCGATAAATTAAATTTAGATGAAGCGACACTTTTAGCTGGACTTCCAAATGCTCCAAGTTTATTGGCATTGAGTTCTCACTATGAACGTGCAAAAATACGTCAAAAAGAAGTCCTCTATTCTATGCTTGAAAATGGATTGATTACACAAGAAGAAATCCATTCCGTTCTACAACAATAAAATTTTTTCATAGCAAAATAACAATTGTCCATATTTATAATGCAATAAAACCACACTTAAAAACAAGGTAGAATTCTCTTTCCTTCATAAAGTGTGGTTTTATTTTTGTTCCTTATTAAAAAATTACAATTTTTATCTTTTCAGTTATACTATTCTATCGATTATTTCTTCTGTCTCTATCACGATTTCCATCAAATTTCGGTTTCCCGTTTCTCTGATTTTTTTTATCTTTTTCTGAAACATAATCCGGCTCTTCTCCATTTTGTACCTGCAATACAGCACGTCGAGACAAATTCATTCTTCCTTGGCCGTCAATTTCCATTAACATAACATCCGTTTCATCTCCAACATTCCATAATGTTTCCACGCTTGAAGTTCTTTGAATATCCGCTTGAGAAATATGAATTAGACCTTCTTTTCCCGGTAAAAATTCAGCAAATGCACCAAATTCCATTAATCTTGTGATTTTTGCATGATAAATTTTCCCCACTTCAGGTTCTTCGACAATATTTTCAATCATTTCTTTAGCAAGCTTTCCTTTATCTCTTTCCACTGCTAAAATAAAGATATTTCCATCTTGTTCAATATCAATTTTTGCTCCTGTTTCATCAATAATTTTATTGATAACTTTGCCTCCGGTTCCTATTACTTCACGAATTTTTTCAGGATCTATCTTCATTTGAAGAACCATTGGTGCATATTGAGAGATTTCCGCTCTCGGTTGTGAAATAGCCTCTTTCATCTTATCTAAAATAAACAATCTTCCTTTTCTGGCTTGCTCCAAAGCTTTTGTCAAAATTTCTTCATCAATTCCCGAAATTTTTATATCCATTTGGATTGCAGTAATTCCTTCTTCCGTTCCTGCAACCTTAAAATCCATATCTCCTAAGAAATCTTCCATTCCTTGAATATCGGATAAAATTGCCAAATGTTCTTCTTCTTTTATCAACCCCATTGCAATTCCAGCAACCATTCTTTTCATAGGAACTCCTGCATCAAGCAGTGACAATGTGCTTCCACAAACGCTTGCTTGTGAGGTGCTCCCATTTGAACTCATAACTTCAGATACAACACGAATTGCATAAGCAAATTCTTCTTTTGATGGTAACATCGGTAAAATTGCACGTTCTGCCAAAGCTCCGTGACCGATTTCTCGGCGTCCGGGTCCTCTGGAAGGTCTTGCTTCTCCTACGCTGTATGCCGGAAAATTATAATGATGCATATATCTCTTTTCAACATTCTCGTCTAAGCCGTCCAAAGTTTGCATATCCCCCAAAGCACCTAAGGTTGTAATACTCATAACCTGTGTTTGTCCTCTTGTAAAAATTGCACTTCCATGTGTTCTTGGCAATACACCCACTTCACACCAGATTGGACGAATTTCATCCATCTGTCTGTTATCCGGTCTTATTCTGTCATGCAAAATCAATTCTCGAACACCTTGTTTTGTAATCTTATAGACAGTTTCTGCAACATCTTTCATATTTTCCGGATAAATTTCAGCAAAATGTTCCATTGTTTCTTCTTTTACCTTATCCATATTTGCCATACGTTCCATTTTATCCTTTGTCAAAATGGCTGATTTCATTTTATCTTTTGCAAAATCAATTACTTCCTGTTCAATTGATTCATTCGGTTGAAATAACGCAACTTCCATTTTCTCTTTTCCGACTTCTGCAACAATTCCTTCAATAAAAGCAACAATCTTTCTGATTTCCTCATGTGCATATAAAATGGCCTTAAGCATGGTAGACTCATCTACTTCATTGGCTCCTGCCTCTACCATCATAATTGCATCTTTTGTTCCTGAAACGGTCAAATGCAAATCAGACACAGCTCTTTGCTCCATATTTGGATTTAACACCAACTCTCCATCAATTAATCCTACCGCAACAGAACCGGTTGGTCCGTTAAACGGAATGGACGAGATGGAAAGTGCAACAGAAGAACCTACCATTGCCAAAATATCCGGTGTTACATCAGGTTCTACGGATAAAACAGTTGCAACAACTTGAACATCATTTCGAAATCCTTTCGGAAACAGAGGACGTATCGGTCTGTCAATAAGCCTTGAAGTCAAAATTGCTTTTTCGGAAGGTCTTCCTTCTCTTTTTATAAATCCTCCCGGAATTTTCCCAACAGAATATAATCTTTCCTCAAAATCTACACTTAAAGGAAAAAAATCAATTCCCTCCCGAGGTTGCTCGGAATTTGTTGCCGTAACTAAGACAACTGTATCTCCACACCTTACCAAACAAGCTCCATTTGCAAGCTCCGCTACCTTTCCTATTTCTACACTTAACTCCCGATTGCCCAACGGCATTTGAAAGATTTTACTCATATTTTTTTCTTCCTTTCCCATTTCATCCCAAACCTATCCTCCAATATATCTGCATTCTTTACGTTTTTACACTAAATAAAATAAAAAATCTATTAAAAAGAAGACTATCTTCCAAAAATATGGAGGGCTATTTGTTTGGAAATTTATAAAAACATTTCCCTATTCTATAAAAAAAGAGCAGGACTAACCCACTCTTTCTTACTTGCTATTTTCTCAGTCCCAATCGTTTAATTAGAGAGTTATATCTTTCCAAATCTTTTGATTTTAGATATTTAAGAAGATTTCTTCTGGAACCTACCATTTTAAACAAACCTCTTCTGGAATGAAAATCTTTCGGATGTTGTTTTAAGTGATCATTTAACTCTAAAATTCTTGCAGTAAGAACTGCTACTTGTACTTCCGGAGAACCTGTATCTCCCTCATGAATTGCATATTCCTTGATAATTTCAGTTTTTCTTTCTGCTGTCATAGTTTTTTTCCTCCTAAAATTTTATTTATTTCACCAATTACAAAGGATACGTTGGAGTGTCGAATTCCTTGTAAAGGTAAGCTATAACTTTGTATATAATATCACAAACTGATTATTCCGTAAATACTTTATCCGGTTTATTTCTCAAATTTTCATTGGAAATGATTTGACGAATAACCGTTTCATCTTTCGTTATCTGATTTTTTAATTCCTCTAAGGAATTAAACTTCATTTCATCTCTTATTTTCTTTATAAAATGAACCGTAATTTCGTGCCCGTAAATATCTCTGTCAAAGTCTAAAATATTGACTTCCAAAAAAATTTTTCTCTCCAAACCGATAATTGTAGGTTTGTAACCTACGCTGGTAGCCCCAAAAAAACTTTGCCCTCCACAATCCACCACAGTATAGTACACACCTACTCCAGGCAAAACGATTTGTTCATCATACATGACATTTGCAGTAGGAAAACCCATTTTTCTTCCGTTTTTTTCTCCATGAATTACTTTTCCCGAAATGCTGTAATAACCACCTAAATATTTCGTCGCTTTTTCCATGTTTCCTTTTCTGATGAATTCTCGAATAACTGTACTGGAAATTCTCAAACCGTCTTCAAAAAATAAAGGGACAATATCTACTTGCAATCCCATCTGTTTTCCGATTGTCCTGATGAAAGATGCAGAACCTTCCCTTCCTTTTCCGAAATGCGCATCTTCTCCAAGCACTAAATGCTTTCCACGTAATTTTTTAATTAATATTTCTTCAATGAATTCATCTGTTGACATATTCATCAAACTTTCTTCAAAAGGAACGCTTAAAATATAATCAATTCCCATTTTCCGAAATTTTTGTTCTCTTTCTTCATTTGTCATAAGCTTTTCTATTTTTTTGTTAAGAACATATTCCAAGGGATGATTCGCATAAGTAAATATCACACTTTTCAAGTGATTTACCTTGGCTAAATTTAAGGTAAGCTCCATCAATTTCAGATGCCCTCTGTGAACGCCGTCAAAATTCCCGATTGTAATAACTGTATCCTCTTTTATATCAACAGATTGCATATACTCTTCAAATGTCACTTTATTACCTCCAAATAATGAACCGCACATATTAATGTCTTTTTTTTATTCCTGTTAAAAACAAGTTGTATTTTCTTCATCTATGATAAAAACGAAATCTATAAAAATGAGTCAAATCTTTCGTTTTAAGAATCTTATCTATATTTTTTTGCTATAATGTTTATCATGCAAATTTAATATTTTTAAGGTATTGTCGTTCTTCCTTATATTCAACGAAACCCAAACCCAAAAATACATTATGATGTGTATATACCCTAAAAATTCCGGATTGTTTCATTTTTTCAGATAAAATTACTGTACCGCCATTTTGGTAAATCTTTAACTTATCTTCCAAAACAACGATACAAGGATAAAAAGAAAGCACTTCATCAATTGATCTGACACCTTCTTCCAAACGATTTTCCTCACACAGAGTTCTTATTTCCTCAAGAGTTATACTGTTTTCAATCATAAATTCTCCACTCTCAAGGCGAATGAGAAGTGATAAATATGCCAAGTTATTCAATTCTCTTCCGATATCTTCCGCTAAAGTTCTGATGTATGTTCCGGAGGAACATGTTACATCCAATTCTATCGTCTCTTGATGAAAAGAACATAGTTTAATGGAATATATTGTTACTTCACGAGGTTTAATTTCCGCAATATCTTCTCCTCTTCTGGCAGCTTGATAAAGCTTTTGTCCATTAATTTTAATCGCACTGTACTTTGGTGGAATTTGCAAAATATTTCCGGTAAATTTTTGAATGGTACACTCAATGTCTTCCCTTGTATAAGGGAAAATATTTTTTTCTTCTACAATTTTTCCATAAGAATCTAACGTATCGGTTTGTTTACCAAAACGTATTTGCGCATAATATCTTTTTTTTCGTTTCAAAAGATAATCTGAAAACTTGGTTGCTCTTCCTATGCAAATCGGTAAAACTCCCGCGGCATTCGGATCTAATGTCCCTGTATGCCCTACCTTCGTTTTTGGAACCATGCGTCTTATCTGAGCAACGACATCGTGAGATGTCATTCCGGTGGGTTTTAATATATTAACAAAACCATCCATTATTTTAGGTACTCCTTTGCTTCTATGAAAATTCCCTTTAATACTTCTTCAAGAGACTTTTCAATGGTACACCCGGCGGCATTTTTATGTCCTCCGCCACTGTATCTTCTTGCAAAAACGGCTACATCTACATCTCCTTTAGAGCGAAGGGATAATTTGATTTCTCCTACTTCTTTTTCCTTTACCAAAATTCCCATATCTACTCCATCGATATTTATAACATAATTTACCAAATTCTCAATATCGTTATAGGAAATATGACATTCTTCTCTCATTTTTCTCGTTAAATAGGCAATGGCAAGATTTCCTTCTACTTTTAGAGTATGAAGTACCTGCCCGAGAAGATGGAGATAATTTACACTTTCACTTCGAAAAATACAATTTACGATTTCTTCCTTTTTGGCGCCTAAATCCAAAAGTTCAGCTCCTATACGCAATGTTTGTGCATCTGCACAGTCATACATAAAATTTCCCGAATCGGTCAAAATTCCTGTATAAAAACAAGTTGCATTTTCTTCATTTAAAGAAGTCGGAAAATGTTCCTTCAATATCTGATACATCAACTGACATGTGGAAGAAATATTGATGTCAACCGCATTATAGTCACCATACATTTCATTTCCTTCATGATGATCAATATCTATCTTATATTTCGCATTTCTTATAATATCTTCTTCCAACTGTAAACGAGAAATAACTCCACAATCAACTCCGACAAAAACATATTCTCTGCCTCTTAAGATTTCTTTTATCTCTGAAGAAGTTTTTTTACCGTACCCTTTGTATAAAAAAGATAAATTTTTAGGAAGGTCATCATCCATAACATAATATGCTTCTTTTCCCAAATTTTCCAAAGCAATTTTTAAACCTATGGATGATGCAACATTATCTCCATCCGGACCAATATGCGAGCCGATTACAAAAATTTGGCTTTGCTCGACAATTTCACGAAATTCCATAATTACTCCTTTTTTCATCGAAAAATTATTGTGTTTCTTCTGTTCTGTTCTCTTCTAATTCATTTTCCGTTTGAAGGTTATTTATCAATTTTGACATTTCTACACCTTTCTCAATAGAACGATCCAATCGAAAAACAATTTCCGGAGTATAACGTAAATCAACCTTTCTTCCAACTTCTTTTCGAACATATCCGCCCGCTCGTTTCAATCCGTCCAAAACGACTTCGGGATTTGCGCCCAAAACACTTATATATACATATGCATACTTCAAATCTTTTACTACATCTACACTGGTCACGGAAATTAGTCCCTTACTTTCCCTTATTTTAGTGTCCTTTATTTCACCCTCTAAGAGCATTATACTGATAACTTTTTTTATTTCTTCCGCTATTCTTCTGGTTCTGTCATATGCCACACTTTTCACCTTATCCTTTTTTTATTTCTTTGATAATATAATTTTCTATGATATCTCCCTCTTTGATGTCATTATAATTTGTTAAACCAATTCCACAGTCATAGCCTGTGGCAACTTCCTTCACATCATCTTTAAATCGACGCAAAGAATCTATTTCTCCTTCATAAATAACAATTCCATCACGAACCAAACGAACTTTCGCATTTCTTTGAATTTTTCCTTCCAATACATAAGAACCTGCAATCATTCCTACTTTTGGCACTTTAAATGGCATTCTCACTTCCGCTTTTCCAAGTTCTTCTTCTACAAAATCCGGAGAAAGCATTCCTTTCATAGCTTTTTCAACATCTTCAATAGCATCATAAATAATCCGATAAGTTCTCATATCTACTTTTTCTCTCTCTGCGATTGCGGTTGCACCGGTAGAAGGGCGAACATTAAACCCTATTATAATTGCATTGGATGCGGATGCAAGCATAACATCAGACTCTGTAATTGCACCTACACTGCCATGAATCACCTTAACCAAAACTTCTTCATTACTTATTTTTTCAAAAGATTTTTTGATTGCATCAATAGAACCTTGCACATCTGCTTTAACAATAATATTAAGTTCTTTCATTTCTCCGGACTGCATTTTTTCAAATAAATCTTCCAAAGAAATTTTGGAAGTTGCTTTCATATATTCTTCTCTCTTACGTTCTTGTCTGGACTCTCCAAGTGTTCTTGCTTCCTTGTCACTGGATACAACAAAAAATTGATCTCCTGCATCAGGAACCGAATTCAACCCTTGTATTTCGACCGCCGTAGACGGACCTGCTTTTTTTATTCTCTTACCATTTGAATTGAGCATTGCACGAACTCTTCCGTATGAAGTTCCGGCAACAACGGAATCTCCTTCTTTTAGTGTACCGGTTTGCACAATCAAAGTGGCAACGGTTCCTCTTCCCTTATCCAACTTCGACTCCACAACGGTTCCTACCGCATGTCTATCCGGATTGGCCTTAAGTTCTTCCATTTCGGCAACTAAAAGCACCATCTCCAAAAGTTCATCCAAATGTTCCCCTGTTTTTGCGGAAACAGGAACATCAATGGTTGTTCCGCCCCACGCTTCTACCAAAATTCCTTTTTCCGATAATTCTTGACGAACTCTCTCTACATTAGCAGCCGGTTTATCTATTTTGTTAATTGCGATAATCATAGGTACTCCTGCCGCTTTAACATGGTCTATTGCCTCTACGGTTTGAGGCATTATTCCATCGTCTGCAGCCACAACAATAATAACAATATCCGTTACCTGAGCACCTCTTGCACGCATTTCTGTAAAGGCCTCATGCCCGGGAGTATCCAAAAATACAATCTTCTTTCCGTTAATAACTACTTCGGATGCCCCAATATGCTGTGTAATTCCCCCTGCCTCGCTGTGTGTAACTCTGGTGTTCCGAATAGTATCAAGAAGAGTTGTCTTACCATGGTCAACATGTCCCATTACTGTTACAATCGGCGGTCTGCTCTTTAAATCTTCTTCTTTGTCCTCTTCAATGACAAAATCCGTTACTTCCTCTTCCTCTTGTTTTTGAACGAGTATCACATCATGTTCAATCGCAATCTTTTCAGCTGTTTCAAATTTAATTGTTTGGTTGATATTTGCCATAATTCCCATTTTCATGATACTCATAATAACTTCTGTTGCCGGAATATCAAGTAATTGTGCCAAATCTCCAACAATAATCGTATCCCCTATTTCAAAAACACCTTCATCTTGCTTTACAATGTCATTCATTTCAATTTTTGGTTCCTTTTCTTTTTTGTTAGTATAGTCCTGTTTTTTTCCCTTAGAAGGTTTCATCATCTTGTCATTATGATATCCCGTCTCTGTATTTTGATATTTCTTATTTTTTCTTTCTCCATCATTTTTGGAAAGGTCTTTCGTTTTACCTTTCTTAGCATTTCTCAGTCCTTCATTTTCAAAATCACTTTGAAAATTCTTTTTATGTTTGTCGAAACGTTTTACATTTCCCGGTTTTTCTTTTTCGGACACAGTTTTTTCAATAGGAGATTTTTTGTAATCTTTTTTATCTTCTTTACTTCTGAAATCTTCTTTCAAACCTGCCTTTACATCTTGTTTTTGTGAGGATTTTTTCTCATGATGCTTTGCACTATCTCTCTTTTGCTGTTCTTTTGCACGATTATTACGAGGATTTTCTGTTCCTTTGTCATTTCTATGTTCAAAAAATGATTTTTTTGATATATCCGTTTTTTGATGGTGTGAAGACTCCGACTTTATAGCTTTTTCTTCACTGTTGCTTCCTTTCTTTACTTCTCCTCGAAGAGTTTTATTTTCTGTCTTCTTCGCTTCTGTTCTATGAATTTCAGTTTTCGCTTTATCCGATTTTTTGTGCTCATTTTTCTGTGTAGCACCTGGAGAATTTCCGGATAATTTTTGTTTAATCTGCTCACTTTGTTCCGCTGTTATCGTACTCATATGGCTTGATGCCTCTATTGACAGTTTATTTGCTATTTCTACGACTTCTTTTGCAGTAATATTAAGTTCCTGTGCTAATTTATATATTCTTATTTTCTCCATAATGCTCTCCTCCCAACAGCTTCTTTATGGCATCGGCAAAATGTTTATCTGTAATACATACAACTACACGATCTTCTTGCCCGATTGCCTTTCCAAGCTCATCTCTGTTTAAATATTCGCATATCTCTATCCCTCTGTACTTTGATTTGTCTCTTACCCTCTTCGCCGTATTTTCTGAAGCATCACAAGCTAAAAAAACAAGTTTCGCTTTATGTGTCTTTATTTTCTCCAAAACAATCTGTTCTCCGGAAAAAAGTTTTCCGCTTTTTTTTGCCAATCCCAAAAAATTCAGCAATTTATTTTTTATCATTTAACATCTCTTTTCTTAAACTCTCATACACATCCAAAGGAACTTCTTGCTTGAATGCCCTGTCTAAAAATTTTCCCTTACATGCTTTCTCAAAGCATTCTTCTTTTGCACAGATATATGCTCCACGCCCGTTGGCTTTTGAAGTTCTATCTAAAAATACTTTTCCCTCTTTATTTCGTACGATTCGTACTAATTGGCGTTTGTCTCCATGTTCTCCGCAAACCACACATTTTCTTTGAGGAATTTTTTTCTTTTTTTTCTGCACTTCTGCCATAAAAAATTCCTCCTTTTATACTTCCGAAACATCCAATGTTTCCTCAGTCTCATGCTGCGGAAGTTCTTCCGACGGAATAATCCAATTGTCCGATTCTCCCATTTGTTCTATCAATTCTTCGTTTTGGTTCTCGTCTTCCATCATGGCTTGACTTTCACTTTTTATATCTATTTTCCAACTCGTCAATTTGGCTGCTAATCTTGCATTTTGTCCCTCTTTGCCTATTGCCAAAGATAATTGGTAATCCGGTACTATAACCTTTGCATTTTTTTCATTTTCTTCAATAGATACTTCAATTACTTTGGAAGGACTTAATGCATTGGAGATATATTCAATCGGATCCTCGCTATAATTTACGATATCTATTTTTTCTCCTTGTAATTCATCAACGATATTGGAAACCCGTACTCCTTTTGTTCCAACGCAAGCACCTATCGCATCTATTGACTCATCCACAGAATGGACGGAAATTTTCGTTCGGGAACCTGCTTCTCTGGCAATGGATTTTATTTGAACAATTCCATCACTAATTTCCGGCACTTCTCGTTCAAATAATCGTTTAACCAATCCCGGATGACTTCTTGAAACAATAATTTGAGGAACATTGTTATGACGCTTTACTTCCAAAATATAGACAATCAAGCGTTGTCCTATCGTATATTCTTCATTTGGAATTTGCTCCTGACTTAACAAAGTACCTTCTCCATAAACAGTATTTCCCTTGTCTGAAATCAAACTCAAATTAATATGGTAGCTATTATTCTTGCTTCTTCTAACCACTTCTCCAATCATTATTTCGGTCTCTTTCGTGGAAAATTCATTGTATACAATATCTCGTCCGGCCTCCGTAATCTTTTGGATCACTACTTGTCTTGCAGTTTGCGTAGCAATTCTTCCAAAATTTCTTGGAGTAATTTCTTCTTTTACGATATCTCCCACTTCATAAGAAAGGTCAATCTCTTGTGCTCCCTCTAAAGAAATTTCATCTTCCGCCAAATCAATTTCTCTTTTATTTACAACTTCTTTATGGGAAAAAACCTTAATGTCTCCTGTTTCCTTATCAATGCAAACTTCCACATTGTTTTTTTCTCCTCCGGATTTTTTCAGAGTCTTATCATTCATCTCCTTAAAATCATTATTTGCTTTTTCTACAAAATTTTTCTTATACGCTTTTACTAACGCCATCTCTACCGCTTCAATCAAAATATCTTTGCTTATTCCTTTTTCATCCTCAATCTGTTGAATTGCAGATATAAATTCCGTATTCATTTTAATTATTTCCTCCCTAAAAATTTACCTTCAATCTGATTTGAGCAATATCCTTCTTATCAAACACCTGTATTTCTTGTTCCATATTGATCAAAACATTCCCCTGTTCATCCAACCCTTCCAAAATTCCTTCAAATTGCTTTTGACCATCTCTTGGACGATATAACTTCAATTCTACTTCTTTTCCTTTTTCTCTTTGAAAATCCCTTTCTTTTTTCAAAACTCTGTCCAAACCCGGCGAAGAAACTTCTAAAAAGTATTGCTCCTTGATTGGATCTTTTTCATCCAAAATTTTATTGATTCCACTTGTTATATTCGAAATATCATCAATTCCCAATCCGCCTTCTTTATCTATAAAAATCCTAAGATAATAAAAAGCTCCTTCCTTCACATATTCCACATCTACCAATTCATATGGATTTGTCAACAGCGGAGCAAGCAAACCTTCTATTTCCGCTTCTAATTTTTTTGACATAATTCATGCACCTCCATTTC
>JBGZJG010000076.1:0-20280 GCA_041848665.1 Filifactor sp. | reverse complement strand
TTTTTGAATATATCGAAGGATGCTATAACTCTAAGCGGCCGCACGGCTCGTTGGGACTTCTGACACCCAATCAGAAAGAAGAACTATTCCTGAGTCAATCTTAGAGCCTGTTTTCAAAACAATATCTCTTTTGAAAATCGTGTCCACTTGCTTGACTATAATCCAACTTCTTCTGCTTTTTCTACTATCTTATCTGCTTTGTATGTTTCTAATTCTTCTCTCATACTACTCCTGATTAACGTTATAATACAATCTACTGCTTTTAAATTTATTATATTTTATTTTCCTCTTCATAATTATCTACAATATCTATATTTTTAAATAGTATTTCGTATTATTTTACTTTTTTATGGGATTCATTTCTTCCCGTTTCTATTATCAAAAAACCGGACTCTTCTATATGATGTCCGGTTCTTCTCTCTTTTCTTCTCTTTTTCTTTCTAATTTTTAAAACTATGCACCGGTGCAGGGATATAGCCTCCTCGGTTGATAAAATCATCACTTTTGACTTGTCCTACATCTATAACAGGTGCTCTTCCTAATAAATTCCCAAATTCAACTTCATCTCCGCATTTTTTTCCATCTACCGGTATTACCCGCACGGCAGTTGTCTTACCATTAATCATACCGATAGCAGCCTCGTCTGCAATGATGGCGGAAATAGTTGTTGCCGAAACATCTCCGGGTATCGCTATCATATCCAGTCCAACAGAACAAACCGATGTCATAGCTTCCAATTTATCAAAGGTGAGATATCCATTTGCCGCACACTCAATCATTCCTTCATCTTCACTGACCGGTATAAATGCACCGCTTAATCCTCCCACATGAGACGATGCCATAATACCGCCCTTCTTAACACTGTCATTGAGCAATGCGAGTGCTGCCGTTGTTCCATGTCCTCCCGTATGTTCAATTCCAATTTCTTCGATAATTCTTCCAACGGAATCTCCTACATCCGGTGTCGGCGCAAGTGATAAATCAACAATATTAAACGGATAGCCTAACAACTTCGCCACTTCTTTGCCTACAAGTTCTCCCATTCTCGTCATCTTGAAAGATGTTTTTTTGATTTCTTCACAAAGTACATCAATGGGTTTTCCTTTTACCTTTTCCAATGCATTTTTAACCACTCCGGGGCCACTGATTCCTACACTAATGGTCGTATCTCCCTCACTTGCTCCATGAAATGCTCCTGCCATAAAAGGATTGTCTTCTACCGCATTGCAAAAAACAACCAACTTGGCACAACCGATTGCATCTCTGTCTCTCGTTAGATATGCAGTCTTTTTGATAATCTCTCCCATTTTCTTTACTGCATTCATATTAATTCCGGATTTGGTGGAGCCGATGTTAACCGAGGAGCATACCAAATCCGTTGTATTTAAAGCTTCAGGTATGGAGTCAATCAAAATTTCATCCGCTTTTGTCATAGATTTTTGACAAAGAGAAGAAAAGCCTCCGATAAAATCTACCCCGACTTCTTTTGCCGCCTTATCCATAATCACTGCATAATCCACATAGCTTTTATCATCACTTGCAGCCGCTATCATAGAAATCGGTGTTACGGAAATTCTTTTGTTCACAATGTCAATACCATATCTTCGACTTACCTGTTCACTCATCAAAACCAAATTTTCTGCTTTTCGGGTAATTTTATCATAAATTTTTTGGCATGCTTTTTTTCCATCCTCATCAACTGTATCAAATAATGAAATTCCCATTGTAACGGTTCTGATATCAAGTTTTTCTTCATTTATCATTCTGATTGTTTGAAGTATGTCTTTCGTATTCATTTTTTCTCCTCGTCATATATTGTGCATCGTGTCAAAAATATCTTCATGTTGCACCATAACTTCTTGATTGATTGCTTTTCCGACTTTAATCAAATCTCGTTTCAATTCATCAAACTTATCGGATATTCCTGTAATATCCGCAATCAAAATCATTGTAAAATAATCGGAAACCACAACTTGATTAATCTCCAAAACATTCGCGTTGTAATCCAACAATTTTCCGGTTATTGCATGAATAATACCGACCGTATCCTTTCCGGATACGGTAATGATTGCTTTTGAAATCATAAAAAACTCCTTTCGGTATGTTCGCCCACTTTAAATTTCTTATCCTACGAGCT
The DNA here is from genome assembly GCA_041848665.1 of Filifactor sp. GTDB lineage: Bacteria > Bacillota > Clostridia > Peptostreptococcales > Filifactoraceae > Filifactor. Next base: position 18,143 of record JBGZJG010000076.1, on the reverse strand, counting down.
ATCTGTTTGCCAAATTACAATATCTGAAAAGTATCCTAATTTTCGTGTCGCTAAAAAGTCTCTACTCTCTCTTGTTTTAAATCTGCTTGATTTTTGTTGTACAAATAATTATTACCAACTTCATTTTCAACACGCTCAAACGGCTTTTCAGATTGTCAAATAAATTTCTTTATTCATCGTCTTCCTTTAACTTATTTTAAAAAAGTTTATCGTGACAAAAAATTGAACTGAACTTTTCAGACATATTTTATTTATACATTATGCCTCTTAATCAAGAACCGATATTAATCATTTAGATTTGTTTTTGCCTGCTCCAAACGAACGAGTAATTTTTCTTTTCCAAGAAGTGTTAAGACTTTTGGAATTTCCGGCCCGTGATTTTGTCCTGTTAAAATGACTCTGGTTCCCATAAATAGGTTTTTCCCTTTAATACCTTCTTCTTTTTTAATTTCTCCAAACATATTTGAAACAAATTCTTCCGTTATTTCTTCCTGCGCTTGTATTTTTTCTTTCAAAACTTCCAAAAGTCTTGGCATATGAGGCAATCCCATAAATTCTAATGCTTCACCTTCCCAAACTTCAACTTCATCCGTCAGAAAAATTTTGATTTTTTCGGGAAATTCCGCAAGATAGTCCATGGACTCTCTGACCGTTTCCATCGCCAAAGCAAGCCAATCTTTTTTCGTTTCCGCTTCTTCTTCTGAAATAAGCCCTCGTTCCAAAAGATATGGCGTGCTCAAATCAACCAATCTCGTCAAATCTGCCTGACGAAGGTATTGATTGTTAAACCAATTCAATTTGTTTACATCAAATACTCCGCCGCTTTTCGAAACTCGTTCCAAACTGAAATGTTGTTCCAATTCTTCCATAGAGAATACTTCTTGATTATCTTCAGGTGACCAACCCAATAATGCAATATAGTTAATCAACGCTTCAGGAAGATATCCTTTTTTGCGGAAGTCTTCCACTGCAACATCTCCTTGTCTCTTTGATAACTTTTTGTGATCTTTATTTAAAATATTCGGCAAGTGAACATAAATTGGTTGTTCCCAACCGAAAGCTTCATAAAGATATACATGTTTCGGCGTGGACGGCAACCATTCCTCTCCTCGAATGATATGGGTAATTCCCATTAAATGATCATCTACCACAACCGCAAAATGATATGTCGGAAATCCGTCGGATTTCATCAACACTTGATCATCCATATCATTGGTGTTGATGACAACATCTCCATGCACAATATCTTTGAAATGAATGTTTTTATCGGCAGGTAATTTAAGCCGAATGACATATGGTTCTCCCGCAGCAATTTTTTTCTCAATTTCTTCCTGTGATAAACCACGGCAGTGTCCGTCATATTTCGGAACTTTATTTTCCGCACGTTGGATTTCTCTCACCTTATCCAATCGGTCTTTGGAACAGAAACAGTAATATGCATGTCCCGAATCCAATAATTGTTTGATATACTTTTGGTAAATATCCAATCGTTGTGACTGAATATACGGGCCGTATTCTCCCGATTGTGCCGCTGTTTGGTCATCCGCCAAAACAACTCCCTCATCGTTCACAACTCCCGCCCATTTCATAGCAGAGAGCATCCCTTCCACCGCACCTTCTACCAAACGGCTTTGGTCAGTATCTTCCACACGAAGAACATATTTTCCTCCTGTTTTTTTTGCATACAAATAATTGTACAATGCCGTTCTCAAACTTCCTATGTGCACAAACCCCGTTGGGGACGGTGCAAAACGTACTCGTGACATAATGTTTCCTCCTGAATTTTATTATATTTTCATTTTTGCATTCCTAAATTTGTCAAAAAATCATAGTCTCCCAAAAAAATAGTGCTGTCGTATTGTTCTCCTATCCTATTAAAAGTCTTATTGCACAGCTACTTTATTTGCGTTAAACCAAACGCTTCTGCCGTCAGTCATATTCTACCGAAATAAAGAGAACCGATTGTTGAAACAACAAGACTTCTAATCTCCTTATTCCCTCTGTTCCTCCAAAATCACAACCGCCTGCGAAGTAATTCCTTCTCCTCGTCCCTCAGGACCAAGTTTTTCGGTAGTTGTCGCTTTTATATTGAGCCGTTCCTTCTCCACTTGCAGGACTGCCGCAATTTTTTCTCGCATCTGCTCAATGTAAGGTGCCATTTTCGGTTTCTGTGCAATAATAATACTATCTATATTTCCAATTGCATATCCCTTCTGTATCATCAAAGAATTTACTTTTTCCAAAAGAACCATACTGTCAATGTCCTTAAAATCTTTTGACGTGTCCGGAAAATGCTTGCCAATATCTCCTAAGGCAAGCGCTCCCAAAATTGCATCCATAATTGCATGTACCAACACATCCGCATCAGAGTGTCCGAGCAATCCTTTTTCATACGGAATTTCAACACCACCGATAATCAACTTTCGTCCTTCTTCCAAACGATGAACGTCATATCCCATTCCTATTCGCAAGAATTTTCCTCCTTTTTTAGTAACAACTCGCCCAAAAGTAAATCCATAGGTGTCGTAATTTTAATATTATCGGAGTTTCCTTCCACAACGTGTACTTTATAACCGAATTTTTCCACCAAAGAAGAATCGTCCGTTGGAATAGTATCAAATTTTGTGATATTCTCCGGCAAATACACCTCTTTTAAAATGTTTGCGAAAAAACCCTGTGGAGTCTTTACCGCATAGAGATTACTCCTATCAAGAGTTGTGACAACAACGCCTTCTTCGCTCTGCTTAATCGTATCTTGAACTTTGCAGGCCAAAATACAGGCGCCCGTTTTCCTCGTCATCTCAATCACACCTTCAATTTCTGTTGCTGTAACAAACGGTCTTGCCCCATCATGCACCAAAATGATATCCGCTAAAGCGTCCACTTGTTGCAATCCGTTCTGAACGGAAAGATAACGCTCCGCTCCACCTTCCGCAATTTTTATTTTATCGGTCTTTTCATGAAAATTCCAATCCAAAAATCGCTCTTTGTCATGTTTATTGAGCACAACAATAATTTCTTGAACCGCCTCTATATTCAAAAACTTTTCTATCGTACGCAGCAACACCGGTTTTTCTCCAAGCAACATAAACTGTTTGTTTATATCCGACTTCATACGTGTGCCTTTCCCCGCTGCTACAATAATCACACTTACCATACTATTTCCCTTTTCACAAATGCACATTGAATAATAAAAATAACTTTCTTTATTTTACCATCTTTATCTGATAATTTCCATCACAAAAATATTCCGATCTTTTCTTCCAACTTTCAATTTCATAAATTCCATTCTTTTTTTCATTTTTTATGCTATATTTAGTTTATGAAGGTTTAGCAATTTCTTCAAAACAAAAATAAATTGTTTTAGGAAAGAGAAAAGAGATACCCATTTTGCATCACAATAAATCCTTCCTCATGATCATCCCAAATAATGACAACAATATCCAAAAATACAATGCTTTGCGTATTGCATTTACGAACCGCCAAGAAAGGAATTTCGATATGAAACCCATCTCCTCAACATTACAACTTTATTTTCCTTGCATAATACGTTGGGAAAGAAAAAAACTTCCGCAGGAAAAATACCATCCGTTTCTCTATATCGGATTTGTGTTTCTATACTTTGTTTTTCATTTTTTTATTGCACAAATGTCATTGTCCGTTTCCATACGACAAAGTATCCTGCACGGAATTGCTCTTATGATTACCTATCGTATGCTGAATGAACTTTCTCCGGATATGCATCTCAATTACTTTTTTGTTATGATGATGACCGCAAGCATTTTGAGTTATCCCGACAGATTATATGTGTTCGGAAGCTTGTTTCTTCTATTTACAAGCCGGATTTTGACACGTTCTTCGGGAAATGCGGTTTCTTCCTGTGAACTTATTTTCCTATTTTTCTACGCATTTATTCTGTTTGTGTTTTCCAGTTTTATTTATGCTCTTAATCTTTGTATTGCCTTGTTCATAGATTTTCAATTTGACAAAAAACAAAGGAAAAATCTCCTGCCTGCACTCTTGATGGGCCTTTTGTCCTGTATGTGGTTCATTCGTATGTATGGTATTGTAAAAACGCAAATCACTTGGTTTTGGATTGTAATTGTTCTGTTTACATCTGTTTTGTTCATCTTCCGCATCTCCATTCTTCGACACATTCTATCCTTTGATGACCGAAACATTCGACTGTTACAGCCCAAACGAATAAAAAGCGCCAATGCCAACCTAATCATAACTTTGCTGATTTTTACAATCGGTTATGGAAAAGCGTCGGAAATGGCGCACTTTTGGATTATGATGCTTTGTATTTCCTTGCCCTACTGGAAAGATATTTACAAAATTCATTCCGAAAATGAAACCCTATAACATTTTTAATTGCCCGCAAATAAAAACAATCCTATTGTCTTAAGAACGATATTCCTGTTTTTCGTTGCATAGGCATTTCATTTCCATCACATTGTAAACGAAGGACAATTTTGTTTAAAAATACCATTAATCGTATAAGAACAGCAAAAATTTTTCGCCTCGACATGTTGCTTGGTTTTACCGTTCATTTTGTAAACTATTTTTCTCTTATCTCAAAATAGAAAAATAGAAAGCTGCTCTCCGATATAATGCATTATTCTGTTTTAGCTCCTTGATAAGTATACATCCCCAAACGATTGTTATACTTATAAAAAAGCGGAAGAAAAATCTTCATAGACCATGGCAAATGTTTTTTCATCTCATCGGTAAAATTAATCAAACCAATTTGTGTCAATTTCGGATTAAGTTTTACAAGCTCACTTCCATCTACCACACCGAATTTAAATTCCGCATTTTTCATATGTTTTACCGCATCGTGCTTTTTGGCACGCTTTACCAACGCCTTATGAGACAAATCAATATGTGCCTCAAAATCTTCAAACCCATCTGTCAATACTTCCAAAAGCTGTTTTACCTCCGCTTCGCTAAAATAGGTTGTCACTCCTTCACAGGTAATCAACACCTTTTTTCCTTTAGCATTAACTTTTCGAGTCCACTGTGGATTAAGCGCCGACTCTGCAATGTCAAAAACTCTGTCATTTTCCTCAAAAAACTCTTTTCGTTTTTCCATAACAGCAGACAAATCCAAATTATACCATTGAATACGCCCATTATCCACTCTTTCAAATCTCGTATCCAAACCGCAACCTACCGATACGATAACCGCATCCGGATAACGTGCAATAAATTTTTTCGTCTCATCGTCCATGCACTTAGCTCTTGCCAACGTTCCGTAATAAGAACCCTTGGCATTATCAAGCTTGGAAAAATCATACTCTATTTTAGACACCATCTCTGCCGCCTTCTTGTCATTGACAATCGGCTTTTTGCTCATAGAATCCTTTGCTCTGATATATAATGTAATTAATAACGTTTCCGATACTCCTTCAAACTTTACCTTCATCATCTTCCTCCTTATCTTCTCATAATCAAACTTCCTATTTATTATATTTTTCTATTTCATCTATGTCAATGATTTTGAAATTTATTATTATTTAATATTTATTTTTGTTAATAAACATATCTCTTCCTACACCATATTTTTACCCTCCCAAAACACCTCCGTCCTACAAAAATCGAATGACAGAAATTTATTTCTTTTCATGCACAAATGGAATAAAGTCTTAATACTTACAAAAAATATTGCTATTTAAATATAATTTTATCTATACTTATGCTGCAAAAAAATAAACACTGCCTTCTACGGCACTGTTTTTTATCCTATAAATATTACGCAAATATAACTCTCTCCTACTTATTCCAAATTTTTATTGCCTACAATTTTCTTCTCTGTTTTTTCTGTGAAAGTTGTTTTTCTGCTCTTGTTTTCGTCTCATATGTGAGATAAAATAAAAAATAAGGGTACAAAATAGTAGAAATGATTGATAGATGAAAATTAAACACTCAAATTTGTTCATCCAAACAGATTGTGAATGTTTCAATTTTTTGTATTTTCCTGTTAAAAGGTATCTGTCAAATCATTTTTGCCAAACTCAATTATAAAAATCAGGAGGAACTAAGTATGAATATAAACATTTTACACACCACATCTATTCCGGCGGAATATGACGTGGCAATCATTCCGTTTTTTGAAGATAAGCAACTGCTCGTCTCAGAACTAAGCGATACGCTAACACCCTATCTTGCGGCAAATGACATTTTTAAAGGAAAAGAAGAAAGCACCTATATCTTCACTACCGTTCAAAACAAAAAATTAGTGCATTATATTTTGGCAGGTCTTGGAAATCAAAAAGATTTTTCTGCCGAAATACTTGCCAACTCCATAGGCTTGGCATTAAAAGCTGCAAGTGCCAAAAAAATTTCTCATGCATGTGTGTTGCTTGATAATATCAAGCCGGATTTTTTGTCGGAACATCATATTTCATCGGCTGCAAAGGCAAGTGCTTTGGGTGCTTACAAATTCGACAAATTTCTATCCGACAAAAAAGAAGACCTGCACATTGATACAATTACCTTTGTATCTTCCTGCGACTGTGCAAAATCCGCAGTGAAAAACGGCGCTGCAACAGCAGATTTCATAACCATTGCCAGAGAATTGGTCGATGAACCTGCAAATATTATGAAACCTTCCTTGCTTGCAAAGCGTGCAAAAGAAGTTTGTGAAAAAGCAGGACTCGAAATTGAAATCTTCAATCGTGAAGACATCGCAAAATTGCAAATGAATGCCTTTTTGAATGTAGCAAAAGGTTCGGACGAAGAACCCAAACTAATCGTCATGCGTTATCATGGAAATCCATCTTCCAATGAAATTACCGCTTTGGTCGGAAAAGGGCTGACTTATGACAGCGGCGGTTATTCCATCAAACCGACCTCCTCTATGCTTACCATGAAAAGCGACATGGGCGGTTCTGCCGCAGTAATCGGTGCAATGGCTGCCATTGCCGCTTCCGCACCGAAAATAAACATTGTAGGAATTGTTGCTGCCTGTGAAAACATGATCTCCGGTCATGCATACCTTCCTGGAGATATCTTAACCTCCATGAGCGGAAAAACCATTGAAATTGTAAATACCGATGCGGAAGGCCGCTTAACCTTGGCAGATGCCATTACCTATGCAATTCGCAAAGAAAATGCAAGTCGTATCGTTGACATATGTACACTGACCGGAGCAGCGGTCGTTGCACTTTCCGAAGAATATGCCGGCATTATTACCAAAGATACCGCTCTTTGGAATGATGTGGAGCAAGCTTCCGAAAAATCTTTGGAACCGGTATGGAGAATGCCGATTAACAAAGCGTTGGAAAAGAAAAACAAATCTTCCGTTGCAGACCTCAAAAACTCAGGAGGACGTTGGGGCGGTTGCTCCAGCGCAGGTGCATTCGTAGGAGAATTTACCGAAGGCAAACCTTGGGTACACATGGATATTGCAGGTACTGCATTTATCGAAACCGAAAAACCGTATTTTCGTGCCGGTGCAACAGGATATGGCGTACACCTTTTGTGTGAACTTGTAAAAATTTGGGCCGAAAAATAACTTTTATGCATAAAAAACCGTTTGTCACTTCACTGTGACAAACGGTTTTTTAATATAGTCTAATGCTACTCATTGATGAAAAATATCATAACGCCAAACCCTATTTTAAAAATATAGCTTTGTATTAAATGTTTTTTCGTTTTGGAATTCTTGACTCCCTCTTATCATAAGTTACGGCAATTCGCTCATACAATTCACAAACCGCTTGTCAACCTTGAAACTTTATTCGCCCAAAAATTCTTTTCTTATCTTCATGCCGCTTTTGGTGCCTGCCAATCCGCCAAGACCCGTTTCTCTAAGATTGACATCTAAGGATCGTCCGACTTCTCCCATCGCCTGTACAACTTCTTCAAACGGAATAAAGGAATGTACCCCTGCTAATACCATATCTGCTGAAATAAGTGCATTCACAACTCCGGATGCATTGCGAAAGGTACATGGATATTGCACCAAGCCTGCAACCGGATCACAAACCAATCCCAACACATTGATGATGGAAATACCTGCTGCATGTAATATCTGTTCTGTCGTCCCACCAAGCATCTCAACCAATGCCGCTGCCGCCATTGCAGAAGCGGCTCCACATTCCGCTTGACAACCTCCCTCTGCTCCGGCAAAAGTTGCATACTTTGCAATAAGTTGTCCTATTCCAATGGAAGTAAGCATTCCGTTTTGTAGCGTTTTGTTGTCAAAATGATACCGTTCTTTTGCAGAAACGAGCATCGCCGGCAAAATTCCCGCGGAACCCGCAGTGGGTGCCGCTACAATTTTTCCCATTGTTCCGTTGACTTCTCCGGTTGAAAACGCCATGGCCATGGCTTTCATCAAAAAGGAACCGACAATGGTTTCTTTCTGTTCTGCATAAGAATTGCACTTTTGTGCAAATCCATCTATCATTTTAAATCGTGTCGCTTCGGATTTTTTCAAATTCTCCGTTGCAGATTTTTCCATTACTGCAATCGTTGCATCAATATTGGCACGAATTTCTTGTTCCGTCTTTTTGGAATTTTTGATTTCTTCTTCCAAAACCAAATCATATATACGACAATTCTTTTCTCTGCAAACATCTATAATTTCTTTTGCTGTGTTTAGCATTTTTCTTACACCTCCACATATTTTGCGGTCAAAAACCTCTCCGCATCCAAAATTGTCCGTTTTGCCTTTTCCAAAAGAGCACGGTCAATTTCGACGGTCAAGGTAACAATTTGTGTCAAAGAATCTTTTTGTGTTGTGATAGATTCAATATTATAGTGATTTCCCAAGAGGATAGATGAGACAAATGCAATCACACCCTGTTGCTCTTGGTATTGCAGCAAAATAGTAGGAAATACTCCTCTAAATTCAATCTCAATGCCATTGATATTCACAATGACAATGGCTCCCCCGCCAATGGAAGAACCGATGATATATTCATCGGGTTTATTTTCAAAATGAAAGATAATTTTTACAGAGTTCGGATGATACTTCTCTCCCAAATCTTCCGTCTTGATTTCAAATTTTACTCCTGCTTTTTCCGCTTGTTGAAATGCTGTCTTAATCCTGTCATCATCCGGCTGATAACCCAAAATTCCACCCACTAAAGCTCGATCGGTTCCATGCCCTTTATAGGTGCAGGCAAACGAACCGTGCAACAAAAATTCTACCGAGGTAAAATCCTCTCCGGCAATTTTTCTTGCAACGTTTGCAATTCTACAAGCCCCTGCTGTATGTGAACTCGAGGGGCCTACCATAATCGGCCCCAAAACTTCAAATGCACTGTATTCCGTCATAAATTCCCCCAAAATAACCCTTACGCATGATTTTGTTCATACATTTCCGTTTTAAAGTCCGCTTTTTTGACGAATGACTCGTTCCATTTCATCTACCTTTTCTTCCAATTCTTTCATCTGCGCAGTCAAATCGGCAACAAATTCTTCATCTTTGATAGAACCCAAATTAATTTTTACATTATAAAAAGCGGAATGTACTGCTGTTCTTGCTTCCATTGCCGCAACCGCTCCATCGGTTACCGCATTTTTATTTCCTTTCTCCACTACGGCTTGCGCCAACCCCATTAGTTGAAAGGCTTGTTTTCCAACGTTCATAGGAACCATCGCCGCACCTTTATAGCCTTCTTGTATCATCTTGCTGCGATACTGCTTTTGTTCTTCGGTTTCTTTCGGCAAACGAAAAGCCTCCATTGTCTTATTAAAGGAATTTGCATCTTTATCAATAAAATCTAAAAACATATCTTTATACTCACCGGATTTTTTGGCAATTTCTTTCATTTCCTCTTGTACTTCAGCATAATTTTCCTTTCCAATCGTAAGGTTTGCCACCATACTTATGAGCGCCGCCGAAGTTGCAGCGGATAATGCCGCAATACTTCCGCCGCCGGGTGCCGGTGAATTTGATGCGGTTTCATCAATAAATCCTCTTACTGTTTTTTCTACTAACATAGTCCTTCCTCTCCCTTTTCGTCAAAATTTTTATCTGTTACAAACAGCTTATCCAACAGAACATAAACCAATCCTACTTAAATAGAATACTTTAATAGTATCATTCGATTAAAAACTTGAAAAGTATTTTGTGAAAATTTTACATTTTGTGAACCATCAGACCCGCTCAATTTCTTAATCGTATTATTACCGCTCTAAAAAGTTTCTACCACACATTTGGTTTTAAATACTTATGTTTCGTTGTCGTATTTTTTCTTTCTCGCTTAATTTTAATGTGTATGATTTGGTAATATCTATCACAGTGTAATCCAATAGCGTCTTGTCAAAATTTGTTTGCCTTCAATAAGGTTATCCACTTTGTCTTGTAAAACTCCGCCGTTTTTTTCGATTACTCTTGCAGAACCGATATTGGTATCATTGCAGGTAATCAATACTTTTTGAAGACCGACATTCTCCTTTGCATATTTCAATGCTATAGAAAGCATCTTTGTTCCCATTCCTTCCTGCCAACGGGAATATCTTATCCAATAGCCGATATTTCCACCAAATCGCTCTAAAAATTCAGTCAAACTGTGACGAATGGCAATCTCTCCGACAAATTCTTCTCCTTGCACCAACCACAGATACGTCGCCCGAACATATCCTCCGGGCAGATTTTTACCTATTCGATAGTTTTCAATCGTCTCAAAAAAGTCTCCCTCCTCCACATTCAACACGCTGTACCCTGTAATTTCCTGTTGTTTGAATTCGTTTATCGCCTCTAAATAGGAATTTTTATATCTCTTGTCCGGTATTATCAATTTGATATTTTCATCCACCGAAATCTCCTCCAAATCTATTCACTCTTTCGTTATATCGTCTCATTTTGCCAAAAATAAAGCTTTTATTTTTTATGCAAGGTATAGTACAAATTTCCTTCGATACTAATTGCGGTATATTTATTCCCTTCCGTATCTTTGGAAGAATGGAAATTATTGAAGTGAATACAGTATGAAACATCTTCAATTTCTTTTCGATAAATGATTGGACCATTGTTTTCATCACTCTTAGATGTCGTTTCGCCAATCCTGCTTTCTTCTTTCCCATTATCATATTTTTTCAGTTCTTCCACGATGTCATTCCACAAGACACTGTCTTTTGCAATTTGCTTACCTTCCTCATCATAAAAGAAGATTGTCAACATTTGCTTATTTGCATATAGGTAGGTTGCATTGTTTTTCAGTTCTTCTGTTCCAGCTTCTCCGTAATAGGACAGCTCAAGCTCAAATTTATATACTCTATCAAACTCTGAAATATCCAATACGTCTCCTCCATTGGAATAAATATCAAAATGTTCTACCAATCGTTGTTCTTCTTCCAGATAATCATATCGATATTCTTGCTTTGAAAAACCGAATACTTCCTCAAAGCTTTTTTCTTGATAATTTCTTAATACTTTTATTTCTTTCGTTTTATGATTATTCTCCATAAAACGGATAATTTCGCTGATTTGCAGTTTATCCTCTTCGCTGATGTTTTCATTTGGAATAATCTTTCCGTCTTGCAACATATTATTGTCGATAAGCATTTTTTCCAAGCGGCGATTTTGGCTCATCGCTTCTATATGATAGCCACTTAGTGGCCCTACACTGCCCATAAAGACAACTACGGATAAGATAACCGGAATCCAAAAATTTTCTTCCTCGGGGAATTTTTGGTAGTACAGCATAGATAACAATACCCAAATTCCTGCAAGGAGTACATAGTAGCGATTAGCCGTCAAACCGTATTGATTGATACGCATGAACATTGCCACAAACATGATAATTAGCATAGGCAAAATGAAAATCGGAAAATACGTTTTAATTTTTCGTGCAAATTCATTTTCTTTTTGAACAGCAGAAAGCAGGAACAATATCGCAACACTGATTATTCCATACCAAAGTGTCAGATTGCCGACAATTCCTTGTGGCCATTCACGTAAAATCAAAACCTTCGCACAATATACATACAAAATACCGGTATAGATAATTAAAAGTGGAGTTACGATATTAACCAACAGCACACGAAAGGCTCTTCCCATATTGTAGGATAAATCTGCATACTCTGTACTTGGAAAATCCGCCAAAAAAATTCCTGCACAAAACGGAATAAAGGTAATATATGCCGAATAAGTGTACCACTTCCATCCGATCTCCAAATCAAACAACTTGTCTATGGTAAAAAAGATGGCACTCAAGCCGATATAAACAACCACTCCGTATACAAGTGACTTGCAAAAACTTTCAAAAATCTCAATGACATAAGGAACATATGCCTCCTGTCTTTTGATTTTCGCCTGATACATACTTGAAAGTATCCAAAACAAAAGCATTCCAAAATACACACTCGTTCTTTCATATACCAAAATGCTCTTATCCGCAGTGGGCGCCAAATAAACATAAAATCCAACCAGCACCGCAAATCCGCTTCCAAAAAACAGTGCCGGATGTATTTTCTGCTCCGGTTTACGCATTGCCAAATTTTCTTTTTGCAAATGCAAAAGCAAAAAAACAGCTATTCCCATTGCCGAAACAAATGCCAACCGGCTAAGCGTACTGTACATATCTGAAGTCCTGTTCTCCATATTTGTAACAGCAATCAAAAGAACACACAATAAAAAAGAAAAACTCATTGCCAACGGAAATCTTCGTACGCTCTGTCTTGCATTTGTAATTGTGTTTTTAATCTTTGTAACGATATTCATACCTATCCCTCCTAATACAACCATAATACCTTAATTTTAAAAAGCTTTCCACCTGTTGAAAATAAAACTTCCCTGCAATTACATCCGGATTAAAATACAACCACCTAAAGCAAAGGAATAGCTGTACCAAACAAGGCAGTTGTTTTCATCTACAAGCAGTATTGCTCTTTCCTTAAAATCTTCCTTCCAAACAGCTCTCTATCGAGCAAACCATTTTCTTCATCAATCTTCTCTATACTCCAACAACTCTCCCGGTTGACATTCCAACACTTGACAAATTTTATCAAGCGTATCGATACGAATTGCCTTTGCTTTTTGATTTTTCAAAATAGAGATGTTTGAAATCGTAATTCCGACTTTATCGGATAACTCCGTAACGCTCATTTTTCGCCTTGCCAACATTACATCAAGATTTACAACAATCATATCAACCACCTCTCTTAAATTGTCAAGCTGTTTTCTTCCTTCATATCCGCCGCCTGATAAACAAGTTGTGAGAGCATCTTTGCCGCCGCCGAACATCCCATACACAAAAATCCTATCATCGTAAACATCAAAATAACTCCCAACCGATTTGTTGCAATAAATATCATCAAAATATTTCCAACGAGCAATATCAAAATTTCCAACAAAAACATTCGAGAAACAATATGAAGCCTTTTTCCGTTTATTCTCGTAAAACTTTCATTGTTCCTAATTGCTTCAAACAAAAACCAAAAATGAAACAATATAATATATACGGGAATTGCGGTAGAAAGACAAAACGAAAACCACGGCCAATAAAAATCTCGATATTCCGGATAAACCTTCACAATGATATATCCCACCGCAGGCAAGAAAAACAAATAAAAAAGCAAAGCACACACTCCGATACCAACCACCACCAACTTCAATAACAATGCCAAACTTTTTTGTTTCATAAAACTCTCCCCACTTTCCTTATCCTCTCCGTCTTTTCTTCTGAAATACAGATTTTATGTACATCATAGCGCCCCAATTATTCGTTGTACATAAAAGTTGGACGATATGCAATCTTAACAAATGCTTCCTCCAAACATTCGACATAAATCAATTCATTCTATATCCTTTTAATTACACTTCTCCAAAAATTCTCAAACGCCTTTTATGAAAACAGTCTCTACGAGAGATCTTTTTTCCGATCTCTTTCGTATGAAAAATTCTTTCTTTCCTCCCTCTTGGAGAAATACCTGTAAAAACGAATGAAATGAAGTTTGAACAGTAGATATTGTCCATATCAGGGTCGACGAGCAATTTGCAAATAGTAAACTGCCATAACCTGCGAAAATAGAAATGTGCATTTTGTATAAGATAACTTCTTTTTTTCTAATTATATGTTATGTTAAATTGAAAGTCAATATATATTTATCGTTTTACAATAAATATATATTGACTTGGATAAAATTCCATTCAATAATTTGCTGATACAAACAAATTTTTCTACAAAAAAATACCGCCAGCTCCCTTGCTAACGGTATTTTTTATCTTCTTTAATTTATTCTTTACATAGGCAAAACGGATGCCCCGAAGGATCTATCATCGTTATAAAATCTTCTCCACCATATTGAAATGGTGCTCTTTTCGCTCCCAAAGCTTCCGCTTTGCTCACGGCTTCCTTTACGTCCGCCACTTGAAAATCAAAATGCATCTGTTTTTGTTGCATTGCTTTCTGTTCAGGCCAAACCGGCGGAGCATATCCCTCTTCTGTAATAAACAAAAATACAACACCATTTGAACTTCTGACTGCCGGTCGTGCAAATAATTCACACATTTCCCAATTCAAAAGAGCCGCATAAAATCTTTGCAATTCTTTTTCGTCTGCACAATCTACCATAATATTTCCTAAAGTTACTTCCCTTTTTCTTTCCAAAACTATTCCTCCCGTTAAAACAATCCGGAAATAACTCCGTTTTCATCAATATCGATTTTATTTGCGGCAGGTACTTTCGGAAGTCCCGGCATAACCATAATATTACTCGTTTGACAAACAATAAATCCTGCTCCTGCAGAAACACGAACCTCTTTTACGGTAATATGAAATCCGCTCGGCGCTCCCATAAGGGTAGGATCGTCACTCAAAGAATATTGTGTCTTTGCCATACAAATCGGAAGTTTATCCAATCCGATTTCTTCCAATTTTTTGATTTGTTTCTTTGCGGAGGGTTCGATTATCGCACCTTCTCCACCATAAATTTCTCTTACAATCGTATTGATTTTATCTTCAATGCTTTTTTCGGTATCGTAAATCGGTTTGAAATGCGATTGCTCCGTCTCTAACATATGAACAAGCTTATGAGCCATTTCTATGCCGCCTTCGCCGCCTTTTTCCCAACATTCGTTCAAGGAAACTTCCACTCCGAACGCTTTACATTTTTCAACCAAAGTGTCAATTTCATTCTGTGTATCGGAAACAAATTTATTGACAGCAACTAATACAGGCAACCCGAACTTACGCATATTTTCAACCTGCTTTGCCAAATTAACAAATCCTTGAGCAAGCGCAGAAAGGTTTTCTTCGGAAAGATTTTCCTTTGCAACGCCTCCATGCATCTTAAGTGCACGAATGGTTGCTACAACAACAACGGCACTTGGTTTCAGATTGCCATATCTACATTTGATATTGAGGAATTTTTCTGCTCCAAGGTCTGCTCCAAACCCCGCCTCGGTAATAACAATGTCTCCAAGTTTCATAGCCAATTTCGTAGCAATGATAGAATTACATCCATGTGCAATATTTGCAAACGGTCCTCCATGAATGAGTGCAGGTGTATTTTCCAACGTTTGAACCAAATTCGGCTTAATCGCATCTTTAAGCAGCATCGCCATTGCCCCATGAACTTCCAAATCTTTCGCCGTTACAGGCTCTCCATCCAAATTATAGGCAACAATAATTTTTCCCAATCTATCTTTCAAATCCATTAAATCGCTTGCAAGGCACAAAATTGCCATAACTTCCGAAGCAACAGTAATCATAAAGCCATCTTGTCTTGGAAATCCGCAAAGTTTTCCGCCCAATGCGACAACAACTCCACGTAATGCTCTGTCATTCATATCAACGACACGTTTCCATACAATTTCTCTAACATCGATACACAATGCATTTCCGTGATGGATATGATTGTCTACCGCTGCGGAAAGAAGGTTGTTCGCCGCACTGATGGCATGCATATCTCCCGTAAAATGCAAATTGATATCCTCCATCGGTACAACCTGTGCATATCCTCCTCCTGCTGCGCCGCCTTTGATACCGAAGACAGGCCCCAAAGAAGGCTCTCTCAGTGCAATATACGTTTTTTTGCCAATCTTATTTAGCGCCTGTCCCAAACCGATTGATGTCGTTGATTTTCCCTCTCCGGCAGGAGTGGGGCTGATTGCCGTTACAAGAACAAGTTTTCCGTCCGAATGGCTCTCCAGCCTCTTTATCGCATCAAACGAAATTTTTGCCTTGTATTTGCCGTAATGCTCCAATTCTTCTTCCAAAATTCCATATTTCTCCGCAATTTCAGAAATCGGCAACATCTTTGCCGCTTGTGCAATCTCAATATCCGTTTTTACCTGTGACATGCTTTCCCGCTCCTTTTCCTACATCTATTTTATCGCATTTATTTTTCCAAAAGTTTCTTTTCTACGATTTGATTGATGTCGAAGTTTTCCAACTGCATATAATACTCTGCAGACTCTACCAAAGCTTCCAACGGTACCATTCCTACCAATTCTGTTCCATACACCGTCACACCGTAACGTGCCGCTTCAGCTTTAATAAGCTCCAACGCACGATAGATGGAAGTTTTCTTGTAATTTACCAAATTCATAGAGACTTGTACCTGTTTCCTGTCTTCCAAGTTTACACCCATTGCTTTCACAAATCGAAGTCCTCCACCAATAAAACGTACTTTTTTTGCAATCGCATCTGCTACTTCCAATTTATCCGTATTAAGATTTACATTAAATGCAACAAGCGCCATTCTCGCTCCTACTGCCGTACAACCCGACTTTGCATTCATCTCCTGTGGACCGAAATCCGGTTTCCACTCCGGTTGTGTAATCTTTTCAAAAAATGCCTCATATTGTCCCTTGCGAACATCCGCAAGATTTTTTCGCTCCGGTTTTTGTGCCGCTTCTTCGTAAAGGTATACCGGTATTCCCAATGCACCGATTTGTTCACCGACTTCCTTCGCATACTGTACACATTCTTCCATACTTACTTCCGCAATCGGAATAAACGGCACAACGTCAATTGCACCCATTCTCGGATGTGCACCTTCATGCTTGGTCATATCAATCAATTCGGATGCCAATTTTGCAGCATCGACCATGGATTTTTTTACCTTTTCCGGCTCTCCCATTGCATTTACAACGGTTCTGTTATGGTCTTTATCCGGCAGATAATTCAACACTTGAACTCCGTCCGTATTGCGGAATACATCTACAATTTTTTCAATAACTTCATTATCTCTTCCTTCACTAAAATTAGGTACACATAATACAATCTTTGCCATTTCAAAATCCTCCCATTATTCTAATTCTATCAAAAATAAGCTGCTCTCTGAAAATATCGTTATCATTTTGCAATCAATAAAACTCTGTTCATTCCTCCAGCAACAAGGATACCATCTTCCCCTTCGTTAGTAAAAACAAATGCTATTTTACCCGAAACTCGAACAAGAATACTTCGCCCGTTGCTCACAAAATCATATCCCGCTATTTTCAAATAATTCATTTTCCTCAAACGAATTATCCGGCAAAAAACTTTAATAACCCTTCTGAATTCTATTATATTTGTTTTGTCTGCAATACTCAATAAATTTCTTTGATTACCACACAGTTCCTATTCATACCTTTTTTACAATCGTAACTCCTATCTTTTAGCACAATAAATGATTACCTATTTACCGCTTCTTTATTCAGGAAAAAGATACAATATTTGTTCAAATTAAAACTGTTGGAGGAACTTTTACAATTATTTTTTACCCTGAAATTTAAGATAGATGCCTATTCCGATAAAAATAACTCCAATCACAAAGAGTATCCCTGTCATCACATTATCCTGAAGCGAATTTAAAAGAAATATACTTGTAGGACCGTCCGCTCCTCCGATAATACCGACTGCCACTGCTTGGTTCTTCATAAAAATTCCCGCCGTTACTTTCCATGCTATCCCTATAAATGCAATCACACCTACTATCCATGCTACAATTTTTTTCATAGTTTCTCCCTTCACGAAAAATATATCATTATAATAACACAATGATTTGTTTTCATAAACTTGTTGTATGAAATCAAATTATCTTAAATTATCGCCACATCAAGTTTAAGTGTTATGTTTATTAGAAATATATTTATTCTATGAAATGCTCAATCCCACCTTCCGTTCAACTGCATGCAAAATACTTCCGTCTTTTAAAAGTTTTGTGATTTTTTCCAACTCGTCATAGATTTCAAT
>JBGZJG010000075.1:0-5554 GCA_041848665.1 Filifactor sp. | reverse complement strand
TAGGTTAACAAATTCTCTTCTTAAAAGAAGCCATTCAACTATGGTAAAAAACATTTCTCATAGAGATTTGAATTTCCTCATGTTGTAACGTATACTTAGCATTCCTTATTTTTTGCCTTTTTTTCTGTCCGTTAAAACACAGTCAATCGTTTATCTCAAGATAAGTTTAACGGCATAGTCCAATATCTCCGGAGTGCGTTCAAACAAATCTTCTTTATACACTCTCTCGGTAAGTTTATGAAAATCTTTTCCCCACGGTCCGATATTCACACATGGCATGGAGATATTTTCAAGTTCTTTTAACGGCAGATTATAAATTTTTCCCCAAAACGGCATTGCTTTCTGCAAGCTGTCTTCTACCTTTTCTCTGTCATAAATGCAGGAATAACTCAAATCCGAAATTCCGGTATAAAAATATTCTTCCGTATAAGTTTGGTGATATTTTTCTTGTGTAAAATCATGCAACTTCTCATACAGATGCAACACTTTGTCATCCAAATTCTGATAAAACAAATTCGATACATTCGGATAATACGGCGGAACCAATCCGATTACAACTCTTGGAGACAAATCATCAATATAATTGTACACAAATTCAACTAATTTGAAATTTGCCGTAATCAAGGTTTCTTTCCCTTCCTGTATCTCTTGGTAGAGTTGCTCCAAAAAATTCTGATAGTCTTGTAGGAATGTATCTCCATAATTTTTTTCAGCCTCTTGGCAAAGTTCTCCAAAATAGACAACTTTTTCTTTCCACGGCAAAGAGATTTGCTCTTGCCCGGTCGTTTTCAAAAAGGTTGTGTATTGAAAATTCATATCTTCTATAATTTTTTGAAAAGCATTGTCGCATACGTTTTTTAATCTTTCCAAAATCACTCCCGGCGTTTGATTTAGGGTAAGCACACTCAAACAACCGTTGATAAAAAGCGGCATGGATACATCATAACTTTGTTTATTTTCTCGAAGATACAACCAAGTAGGAGGTGGTGCGGCCTCTCCTTTGACGCTGTCGCTAAAATCCATGTTCACTTCCGTCTTTCTGACAATTTCAGCCATAAGGTTTGTCGGATTGAACCCCTCAAAAACTTTTCCCGCATGAGCAAGACAACCTCGAACGGATACATAGGGCATTAGTTTCCCGATAGACCCGAAGGAAAAAATACCTTCCTCTTTCTTTTTTCTCTGATGCGGCTCTGAATTTATCATCAATTTATATTCCAAACCATATTTTTCTTTCAACTTGCTGAGCAAAATCACAGCTGCTCTCATTCCCGCAGACAAATTTTCTTCATCCGGCAGCCCGAGTACAATCACATTTCCTCTGAAAGTATCCAAACTTGCATACTCTGACAGAAGTGCCATCTGAATGGAACCTCCGCCCTTCATGTCACAAACACCTCGTCCGAAAAGATAATCTCCGCTTTCCAAATCTTCACGTGCTTCTTTTGCCAAACTGTCTTTTATTGCAAATAGTTTTTCATTCAATTCTTCCGGAGCAAATGCGTACGGTTTCAACGTCTTAAAATCTTCTACCCCGACTACATCATTGTGATGAATTAATACAACACAGGCCGTTCCTTCTCCTCTTACCATTGCCCAAGAAACAGCACGCTGATGCGGATCTCCTTCTATCGGAAATACTCCATAACACTCCTTATTTTTCTTGAAATATTCCTGCTTTGCAAAAAAGTCCACAAAAAAGGTTTCCGCAGATTTTTCAAATCCCGTATCACTGATGCTCTCTTGCTGCACATATCCATACAAAATTTCCTTTATTCTATCTTCTCTCATTTTTGCAACCAACTCCTATGTTTCTCTCATTTGCAAACTGCTCTGAATTTCCGCCACTTCATTCTTGTTATATATGCTTATCCACTTGATTTTCTTCATTGCTTCCTTCGTAAAATACTTTAAACTCCGAATTTACCGTTCCTTTTTTCATATATCTTGCTTTATAATCGTTAATCAACTCTATAAATTTCGGCATTAACATCAACAAAGCCAATATATTTGCAAAAATCGGAAATGCGGTTGACGCATCCGAAAATAACCAAACCGTTGTTCCAGGCAATCCGTTCTTTGATGCAATAAAAACCAATGCAATACTTGGAATAGGATAAAACCACTTGTAAAATGTAAGCAATTTTTGTTTGATACTGCTATTGCCCAAAATATATCTGAGTACAACTTCCACTTGTGTGTAAACTCCACCGGAAGTTGTCAGTCCAAAGAAAAATATTCCTACTGCCAAAATAATTCTTCCCCAAAATCCCATTCCTGTTTCAAATGCACTTAAAGTAAGTGTCGCACCATCCAGCCCGCTTTGCCATTGCCCTGTGACAATAATGACTAACGCCGTCAAACTACATATGATAATGGTATCAAAAAATACTTCAAAAATTCCCAACAATCCTTGTTTCAAAGGGTGATTTACTTTTGCAGAAGCGTGAATCATCGGTGCAGAACCCCAACCCGCTTCATTACTGAATACGGAACGACTCATTCCCGACTTTAACGCTAAGCTTACACTTGCTCCTGCAAAACCACCTGTGGCTGCAAGAGGAGTAAATGCGGATTTAACAATTAATACAATGGATGGAATAATATTTCCTACATTTAACACAAGCACTACAAAAGTTCCTATAATATAAAAAATACACATAAACGGAACAATTATCGTTGCAATTTTTCCAAGTTGTTTCATTCCTCCGCTAATCATAATATACAATGCTACGGTATATACAATCGCCACAACGTTCATATCTATATTAAACGTTCCCGCAACCGCTTCCGACACCGTATACGTTTGGATATTAAGAAATATTCCTAATACAAACCCGAAAGCAAAAATAAAACTCAAAAATCGGGCAAGCATTTTTTTATTCTTTTCAATTCCAATTCCTTTGTGGATATAATAATTCGGACCACCGTAAGAATCCCCAAACTTATCTTTGCTTCTGTAATAAACTGCAAGTGTAATTTCAGCGGTTTTAATAACCAACCCGAATATTCCTGCAATCCACATCCAAAAAATAGCTCCGGGTCCCCCCATTGCAATAGCGGTTGCTACTCCACCTATATTTCCGACACCTATGGTTGTTCCAAGCGCCATACTCATAGCTTGAAAAGATGAGATGATGCCCGCTTCCGCGTCTGAATTCGCTTGTTTGTCTCCAAAAATACTTTTTCGTGTTTGTGCAAATGCCTGCTTAAAAAAGGTAAATTGAAAAAATCCGGTTTTTATTGTAAGAAATGCACCTGCTCCCAAAACCAAAAATACTAACGGCAGCCCCCACAAATAATCATACACTACTACGGTAACTAAATCTACAAGACTCATACGACAACAACCTCCTTTATGTACTTTTTATAATTCATCTCCAAAAAGAAGGGATTGTTCCAAAAATTTTTTAGCAAATTCTGTCCGTTCACCAAAAATACTGTGCTACCTTTCCATTGCATGAAAAATATTTTTCAGACACAGCTTGATACATTCTTCTTTTTTTCAAATCTTTTGAAACAACCCCTCAAAACAATTTCAGCTTTTCTTTTACAACCTCTATCCGAATGATTATTTTAGAGAAGTAAATCTAAGCGACAAGCAGCTTAGTCCACCATCAATTTTTCGATATTCCGAAGTATCTACCGTAAGAACTTCGTACCCCATTTTTTCGACCAAAGCTTTTACCTTCGGATAACCTTCCGGAACAATAACCTTGTCATTTACCCAAATGCAATTTGCCGCATACGCTTCATCTTCCGGAATTTCATATTTATTGTATTTATCAAATTCAGGATTGGTCAAAAATTCTCCTGACACTAACATATTATTGTTTTCCAAATAATTGACACCCGTTTTTAAGTGTAACATTTCTTTTAATTCAACAACGGAGCCTGTATGTCCATGCTTTTCCAACAATGCAATGAATTGACGGCATCCTTCTTCATTTGTTCGTGCAGACTTTCCGATATAAAAATGATCCCCAACCATCATTACATCTCCGCCTTCCATAGTTCCCGGCGCTTGGATATATTCAATCTTATCTTCCGGATAAAACTTTTTAATGGTGTCAATCATATATTCAGACTCTTTTCTTCTCGTTTCCGCTCCCGGTCGTGAAATAATTGCAACATTCTTTGTTAACACAGCGGTATCTTCTACAAAACAGCTATCCGGAAATTCTTCCATCTCCTCCAATACGGTAACCTCGCAGCCACATGCTTTCAATGCGGAAATATAATCATCATGTTGCTTTCGAGCTAATTCATAATCCGGCTTTCCAAGTTCCGGTGCACTGGTAATTCCATCACAAATACTTTTTCCCGGTCTTCTCACAATAATATTTTTAAACATAAACTTCCTCCTTCATAAAATGTTCTTAAAAAATCAAAAGTATCCTCTATCAAAAACAAATAACACAATACAGTATCTTTCATCGACTTTATAAAACAATCAACTTGCTATGAAGAAACCCATTTCCTATCAAGAACCGTTATTGTCCGTATTTTTTATGCAAAACATTTGCTACTTTCTCTTCAACGGACAGGTCAAACAGGTCGGTCCTCCTGTTCCTCTATATGAAAGTTCTTTTCCCGGATACGTGAATACCTTACAGCCTTCTTCTTCCATTAATTTTTTGATTTTCGGCACGCCTTCAATGACAACACACACTCTCGGTGCAAGTGCCAATACATTAGAGCCCAAATAACCATATTCTTCATCATCGACTTCTAATAATTTCATCCCTCTCTCTTTTAAAAAGTTTCGGAATCGAATGGGCATATATTTGGAATATACGACTGCCAAATCATTGTCTATCATACTGATGATACTCATAAGATGAAGACACTCCGCTTCTCCGTCAGCATGCGGCATATCCACTATGATATATTCTTCTACAAAATCTTTCGTAAGCTCCTTAAATTGTTCAATTCCTTCCGTATTTGTCCGATATCCTCGTCCAATTGCTACCGTTTTTTCATCTATCCAAACAACATCTCCTCCTTCCATTTTTCCGGGTGATTTAATATAACCTAATGTAGGAATTCCTATCGACTTTAAGTATTCTTCGGTAGCAATCCCTTCCTTCCCTCTCAAAAGTTTTCCCATTGGAAAATAAATTGCACCTTTCTTTGTAACCTTGAGAGAATCATGTGCATAGATTGAATCCAATCCGACCAAATCGTGTTGCGGTAAATAATGAACATTCTCTACATGGTCCTTAATGATTTTTTCAAAAATCGCATACTCATTTAAAACCGTTTCATAATCAGGACAGCCTATGTAATTAAATTCTTCATAGGTATCCTCTAAATTTTTTTGACTGATAAAAGCATCCTTGGGATGTTTTATAAGAATCGTTTGAATTTTTCCTACCATAGATTGACAACCATAATTCATCATTTTTCCCCCTATCCTTTTTCATTTATATTCATCTCCGTTTCAAAAAAATGAATCTCTTCGTATATTACAAATGTATTGTTTGTTAACAACACACAAAGAGTATTTTTATACGAAAACTACTGCAATAAGCAAAGAAATTATCTATCTAAT
>JBGZJG010000074.1:0-24370 GCA_041848665.1 Filifactor sp. | reverse complement strand
TTATGCATCTAAATCCCATCTAATTTGCTATTATTTCCCAATCATAAAAAATCCCTTCTCCATTTTCTTTTAAATATAAAAATCCTTAGTTTTATATTCATATACTATGAGGATAAAACCAAGGATTTAATTAACTGCTGTAAAAAATATTTATGCAGTTGATATCATCAATTAAAGAAACAATACTATAACAAATTTATCATAATAAAACAAAATATTTTATTATCAATCCAAAGCGTCTTTGAGTTTTCCCCAAAATCCTTTGCTTTCGCCGGTAGGCGTTTCTCCTGCTTCCGCAGCATAGGCTCGAAGGAGTTCTTTTTGTTTTTCTGTCATTTTTTTCGGAACTTGTACTTTCACTCTTATTTTTTGATCTCCTCTTCCTTTTGAACGCATATAAGGAATTCCTTTTTCTTTCAAGCGGAAAATCGTTCCGGTTTGTGTTCCCTCCGGAATTTTATACTTAACTTTTCCATCTAAGGTCGGAACTTCAATTTCATCTCCTAATGCCGCTTGTGCAAATGAAATCGGCATTTCTAACCAAACGGTATTTCCTTCTCTCTCAAAAATTTCGTGTGGCTGTACTCGAATTTGGATAAACAAATCACCTCTCGGACCGCCTTTTTCTCCCGGCTGTCCTTGTCCACTCATACGAAGCATCGTTCCATTTTCAATTCCCGCCGGAACTTTGACGGAAACGGTCTTTTTCCCCGGAACAGTCTTTCTTCCTCCGCATTTGTGACATTTTTCTTCAATTACTTCGCCTTCTCCATGACAAGTTGAACAAGTTGTCGTTTGCATCATTACTCCAAACGGAGTACGAACCTGTTGACTTACTTGTCCGCTGCCGTGACAAGTCGAACATTTTTTGCTGTTTGTACCCGGTTTTGCTCCCGTTCCATGGCATACATCGCATTCTTCTTCCCTGCGGACAGTAAAATCTTTTTCTACTCCGAAAGCCGCCTCTTCAAAGGTTACGTCCATTGAATAACGAAGATCGGCTCCTCTCTTGGGTCCATTTCTGCGTTGACGCATTCCTCCGCCAAACATATCGCCAAATACGCTCCCAAAAATATCGCCCAAATCGCCGAAATCAGCTCCATCAAATCCTCCTGCTCCACCAAATCCGGAATGAGGATCAAATCCCGCATGCCCGAATTGGTCATACGTTTGTCTTTTTTGTGAGTCGGAAAGCACTTCATAAGCCTCGTTAACTTCCTTAAATTTTTCTTCCGCACTCTTATCTCCCGGATTTCGGTCGGGATGATATTTCATGGCTTGTTTTCTGTATGCCTTTTTTATTTCTTGCTCGGTAGCGCCTTTTTCTACTCCCAAGACTTCATAATAATCTCTTTTTTCCATTCATTGCCTCCCGATTACGACAAACAAGTAGCTTGATTACAAGCTACTTGTTCTTCTTTATTGATACTTCTATCCGATTAAAAAGAGACCTTGTTGTTTCATCTGATTGTTTTTCAAATCAATTGTACAATGCTGCAAAGGTGTTTTTTTCAGATAGCACTACCACATTTCATTCAAATAGTTTCTCTCAATAAAATAGTATTAGTCGTTTTTCTTGTTTTCGTCAACTTCTTCAAAATCCGCATCAACTACATTGTCATCGTGAGGTGCCTGTTGTTCTCCCGCATCGCCTTGTGCTTGTTGTTGCGCCTGTTGCGCTTTTTGTGCTTCTTCATACATCTTTTGCGAAATGCTGTGGAATTTGTTCATGACTTCATCAATGGCTTTGCGAATATCTTCTCCCGTAGAAGCTTCATTGTCTTTTACTTTCTTTAAT
The DNA here is from genome assembly GCA_041848665.1 of Filifactor sp. Classification (GTDB taxonomy): domain Bacteria; phylum Bacillota; class Clostridia; order Peptostreptococcales; family Filifactoraceae; genus Filifactor. Next base: position 22,572 of record JBGZJG010000074.1, on the reverse strand, counting down.
TCTTCCAAGGCATTTTTCACTTTAGTTTTTTCCGCTTCACTTGCCTTATCTCCCACTTCATTCAATGTTTTTTCCGTTTGATAAATAGTGGATTCCGCTTGATTCAAAGCTTCCATTCTGTCTTTTTTCTTCTTATCTTCCGCTGCATGCATTTCCGCTTCTTTTACCTTCTTGTCAATTTCATCACTTGACAAGTTGGAAGATGCGGTAATGGTTATGTTTTGTTCCTTTCCGGTTCCCAAATCTTTTGCACGTACATTTACAATCCCGTTTGCATCAATGTCAAAAGTTACTTCAATTTGAGGCACTCCTCTCGGTGCCGGTGGAATGTCGGATAGTTGGAAACGTCCAAGTGTCACGTTATCAGCCGCCATGGAACGCTCTCCCTGCAATACGTGAATATCTACTGCCGGTTGATTGTCGGCTGCTGTGGAGAAGACTTGTGATTTCTTTGTAGGAATAGTGGTGTTTCTTTCAATAATCTTGGTAAACACTCCTCCCAAGGTTTCCAATCCCAAAGAAAGAGGTGTTACATCAAGCAATAAAATGTCATTTACTTCTCCTGTCAAAACACCGCCTTGTACTGCTGCACCAAGTGCAACACATTCATCCGGATTTATTCCCTTATGCGGTTCTTTTCCTAAGAATTTTTTGATTTCTTCTTGCACTGCCGGAATACGAGTGGAACCTCCGACTAAAATTACTTTATCAATATCACTTGGAGAAAGTTTTGCATCAGACATCGCCTTTTTGGTCGGTTCAATTGTTTTGTCCACCAAATGTCTGGTCAATTCTTCAAATTTCGCTCTGCTCAAATCCATATTAAGGTGTTTTGGCCCTGTTGCAGTAGCCGTAATGAATGGAAGATTAATATTTGTTGTCAACGTGGAAGAAAGCTCCTTCTTCGCTTTTTCCGCAGCATCTTTCAAACGTTGCAAACTCATCTTGTCCGCTTTTAAATCCACACCTTCTTGTGCCTGAAAATCTTTTGCGATATAGTCTACCAAAACATCATCAAAATCATCTCCGCCAAGGTGATTATTTCCACTGGTAGCCAAAACTTCAAATGTTCCGTCTGCAATTTCCAGCACCGATACGTCAAAAGTTCCTCCACCCAAGTCAAATACCAAAATCTTTTCTTCTACATTATCTTTTTCAAAACCGTATGCAATCGATGCCGCTGTCGGTTCATTAATAATTCTTTTTACATCCAAACCTGCGATTTTACCTGCATCTTTTGTCGCTTGACGTTGTGCATCGGTAAAATAGGCCGGAACTGTAATAACCGCACTGCTCACTGTTTCTCCCAAATAACTTTCCGCATCGGATTTCAATTTTTGCAAAATAATTGCGGAAATATCTTGCGGTGTATAATCCTTGCCATCAATTCCAATCTTGTAATTCGTACCCATCTCTCTCTTAATGGAACTTATCGTTCTCTCCGGATTGGTTACCGCTTGTCGCTTTGCCGGTTCTCCGACAATTCTTTCCCCTTCTTTTGAAAATGCCACGACGGACGGTGTGGTTCTAAGTCCTTCTCTATTTGCAATTACGACAGGTTCTCCACCTTCCAACACTGCTACACAAGAGTTTGTTGTTCCTAAATCTATTCCGATTGTCTTTGCCATGATAACTTTCCTCCTAAATAATATATTTTAAAAATTGTTCGAACGCCTTTTCCTATCACTTGCCCTGAGAGAAATGAAATATAAACTCTTTTTTCATTCCACTAACGCAAGTTTGCTTCAACCTTTCAAAACCATACTTCGCTTACTCTCGGTTTGCAACATAAATTTCATCAACTTCAGTTGGAAACCTTGACCATTGCGGGTCGAATGACCTTGTCTTTTAACAAATACCCCTTTTGGAATACTTCCAATACCTTTCCTTTTTCCTCCCCTTCCTCTTGCATAACTGCATGATGAAAGTTGGGGTCAAAATCAACCTCGGTATCAATTTCTTTTACTCCGTTTTTCTCCAAAGCGGAAAATAATTGCTTAAAAATCAGTTCCATTCCTTCAAAAATCGGATTTTCCTTATCTTCAATCGACTCAAGACCTCTCTCAAAATTATCCAAAACAGGGAGCAGCTCCATAATAATTCTTTCGTTTGCCAGAGCGCTCAAGGCCTCTTTTTCTTGCTCTGTTCTGCGTTTGTAATTCAAGAATTCCGCTTGGATACGTTTCATGTTCTCCATCAGTTCGTCAATTTCTTTTTGTTTGTCTTCCAATTTTTTTTCCGATAATTTCTTCATGAAACTCTCATCCGGAATTGTTTCTTCCACGCATTCTCCATTTTCTTCAATAACTTCCTCCGTTTCTATATTCTCCGGAGTTTGCTTTTCGCTTTCCTTCTTATTAGCCAACCCTTTCCCTCCTTATATCTTATCAAACATGCCTTCTCTCAAAAAAATTATTTTTCCAACCTATATATAAAAATGAAATTTTTTTAGGAAAAGCCTTCACGCTTTTTGTAAAGCTCTTTCAAAACGGCTATTTATAATGTCTTACGTCGTTCTATTTCAAAAGCAACCGATATTTCCAAAACGGTTTTTTTGCACAAAATACAATACCTTTTAGGAATCGTTCAACAACAAATTTATTCTTTGCTGCAAATAACTCATAACCGAATAGACCCTCTGATAATCCATTCTCTTTGGACCGATAATGCCTACCTTTCCGATAGGAACCCCGTTTTTGATATAATTTGCAGTAATAACGGAACAATCTTTCATGACCGAATCCATAGAATCGTCTCCGATAATAATATTGATATCTCCTTTTTCAATTCCTTTCTCATTCATCACTTGCTTTAAGATTTGCTCCTCTTTCATCATAGTCAAAAAGGATTTTGCCTTTCCGATATCATTAAACTCGGGATGATTAAAGATATTCGTCATTCCGTTAAACAACAGATGAAACGCCTGCTGTGTATTCAATTTCTCTTCCAAAAAAGTAAAGATATCCTCCAAGGCAACCGTATACTCACTTACCTTTGACTTAACATAACAGAACAACTCCTCTCCGACATCCTCATAACAAAGTCCTACCATGCTTTCATTGATTGTCTCCGCAATCAATGAAAGCGACTGTCGGTCAATACTTTGATGCAACACCATGGTATCGTGTCGTACCTCTCCATCATCAAGGACGGTAACAATTACCAACCGTTTTTCATCTATTGCAACCAGTGATATATTCTTAATCACTCGTTTTCTCGATTGTTGCTGTAAAATTCCAACGGATGTGTAATTCGTCAAACTGCTGATTAAATCCAATGACTGCTGCAAAATATTGCCAATCTTATCTATATTGGAGCTCAGTTGTGCTTGGATAAGGTTTTTATCCTCTTCTCCCAAAAAATCCTGTCCCATCATATTGCGGACATAAATTTCATATGCCTTTTCAGAAGGAATTCTCCCGGCAGACGTGTGGGGTTGAACAAGTAAACCGAGTTCTTCCAAATCGGACATTTCATTGCGAATGGTAGCCGCACTGACATTCAAATCTTTGTTTTTTGAAATCGTTCTGGAGCCGATGGGTTCTGCCGTATTGATATATTCCCGAATAATAAACTCCAAGATACGCAGTTTTCGTTCTGTCAAGTTATTTCCCACAACCTCACTCCTTCCCCTAAAAACACAACCCGATTTTTTTTAATCACTTTGGTAAGATGCCTACTTTAATAAACCTATGCGTTTGCCTCTGTGCCGATAAAGCACATCTGCCTTTTTTAACGTTATGTTATTAGCACTCGACAACATCGAGTGCTAATGTAATTATATATTACCCACTTTCCTTGTCTTTGTCAACAATCATTAAAATTTTTTTATAAAAATTCCACGCTTATAAAAAATCTCTTCATTATATCCTATTATATTCCACACATTCTATCTTTTACGGGACTCATAATCTTATTTTTTTCTTCTTCGGATTTGCCTTCCGACAATTTTTGCAATATGATTTTTCCGCCCGAATCCATTCCTTGACAACCTGCAAGCAGAATTACATCATCCTTTCCGACATGAGATAATGCAACATCAACTGCATCGGATAATTCATCATAGATTGCAACTTCCATTCCCTGCTCTTTCATAACGGATTGAAAAATATCCGTTTCCTGTTCTGTCACAGCATCTTTTTCTCCCGTATGAGAAATACTTTTCGTTGCAACCAGTGTCTTTATAGGAAGTTTTTTGAGCCACCTCGCCATCATGCGTGCATTTTCTTCATTTACGATAACTCCACGGTTCCCACGAATGGCATATACGAGATGAAGATGGTTGTATTTCATCTTTTCAAGTGTACTTAGGGTAACGTTGATATTACCTGCATTTGCAAAGTGGTCATCAATTATCTTAAATTCCTCTTCGTAGAGAAACTGAAATCGTCTCTCAACCCCTCTAAATTGATACAGCCCCTTTTGTATCACCAGTACTTCCACTCCCGCCAAAAGACAAAGCTCAATAGCTGCCATTGCATTATAAACGCTGTGATATCCCGGTACGGAAAGCTGTATGTCAAAACAATCCGGCAAGTTCTTTTGAACAGAAGAAAATTTATTTTGATTTGTAACCTTTACCGTCCAAGTGGCACGACCTGTCGACAAATCCAAATTTTCACACTGCAAATCTCCATCCTTTTTCTCCACCGTATAGGTACAAGTCTGTGCCAAAACAGCCGTCTGCAAATCGGAAATTCGTTCTTCATCCGCATTGATAACTGCCTTTGCCGTTCTTTTTGCATTCTTCAACAGAGAAGACTTTATGGAAAAATACTCTTCAAAACTTCCATGCAAATCAATATGCTCTCTGCTGATATTATTAAAACACACCAAATCAAAATCCGTATCGTGCACACGGTGCAAATCAAGTGCAGACGAGGATACTTCCATGGTAAGATGCGTTACCCCGAATTCCACCATCTTCGCCATATATTTTTGCAAATCGAGCGACTCCGGCGTAGTTAATTCAGAAGGAATCATCTCGTCTCCCGCTTTAATCATAACCGTTCCGACAATCCCCGTCTTTATTCCTGCACATTTTAAAATTTCATCCACCATAAAGGCCGTTGTCGTTTTGCCGTTCGTTGCGGTAATTCCGATTACTGTCAACTTTTCAGACGGATTGGAATAATAATTCGCCCCTGCCGTTGCCAAAGCAATGCGGCTGTTCTTCACTCTTATTTGAGGAATATCTACTTGATTTTGAAACTCCTCTACAATCGCAACAACCGCCCCATTATCCTTTGCATTTTGCAAATACTTATGTCCATCTGTTTTATATCCTTTTATACATACGAACAAACCGTTTTTTTCCACCTTACCGGAATGATATGCAACAGCAGAGATTTCCTGTTCCGGCAAAATATTTTTCATTTCTTTTACTTCGATATTTTTTAGCAATTCGGATAATTTCATAAAATTCCTTTCTTTCTCCAAACGAATATTCAGCATCCTATCTACTCAAAAAAATTAATCCATTCCTCGTCATAAATCATTGAACATACTTTTTTTCAGATTTCTTTCATAGTCTCCCATTATTAAGGACTGTCTATTAACCTTTCACATTAAAAATATTCTTCAATATACTGCAAATACGGTTTCTTATTTATTATATTATTATCCTTATTGAAATGATACCATTGATAGGAATTCTGTAAGCCTTCCATCATCGGGATTGTTTCCTCTAAAAGTTCACTTTGCTTATCAATTGCAAGATAATATTCATAATTATAAAAACTGAAATAATTTCTCTGCTCAACTTCGGCATATACATTTACATAACTCGCTTTTTTCCCCACACATAAGTAACACATATCCACCCATTCTCTGATGGTAATTACTTCTTTATTCCCCACGTTAAAAATATGATTTTTCGGTTTTACTTCAATAATTTTCTCCATAAATCTACATAAATCTTTTACATGAAAGAATTGCAATTTCATTAACCCGTCTTGAGGTAAATAAAATGTTCTATTGTTCTCCGCACATTCAAAAACAAAAGCCTCCCGATAAATATTATTCATCGGACCATATAAATATGGGGGTCTTATGATATAAGCATCAGGTATATATTCTATCAATATCTTTTCTGCCGCAATCTTATCCGTTCCATATTTTCCCCAATACTTATTCTCTCCCATAGGAGATCCTTCCCTAAATGGTTGAATTCCTGTCTCAGGATAAACGGCACTGGAACTCAACATGATATATGTTTCAAAATCTCCGAGTGCATTTTTCAAATCAAAAATATCATATGCATTATAGGCTGTAATATCCATAACAACATCAAAATACAATTCCTTCAATTTGAAATCTATACCATGTCTATCACTTTCAATCAAATGAACTCCTTTAGCCTGCTCTCTTGTATTTCGATTTAATACATACACATCATAATTTTTCAAAACAAAATACTCTGCAACATATCTGCTTACAAAAACTGTACCACCCATAATGAGAATTTTTTTCATATATTTCTCCATTCATAAAATGCTTTAATTTACAACATCTATAAATTTTCTTCAAACAAGAATTTCAGAGCCTTACTTTTTGTGTAGTATTTTATGTGCTATTTTCTTGCTGAATTGACGGTTAAATTTCCAAAATGGCTTTTGATCTTTCAAATCCCAAATAGCAGGAGCTTTTTTTGCCATATAAGAGCGTGCAATCTGTCCGACAGTAAGTTGTTTGGTCTTTAAATAATCTCGCACTGCAAACATATCCTCATAGGCACACCAAAAAATAATTCCCAAATCTTTTTCAATGGACTTTGGCGGCAGCGGACTTCCCACCATCTCTCGATAGGTAATATACGGCATATTTAAACCGCATTTATAAAGAAGTGCATTAAAATTGGTAATTCGGACATTGACCTCTATAATATAAAACTTTCCGTTTTCCGCATCTTTTTTGAACTCAATCTCTGCAAACCCTTTAAATCCCGTATTTTCCAAAAACGGCGCACCGATTTCATGCAACTGTGGTACATATTTTTGTGTGGTATAAACAGATGCGCCGAAGTTGACGGGATATTGTCTGTATTTTTGACAGGTTGTCCAATGTGTAATCTTTCCTTCTTGATTGATATAAGCATCAAATGCGTACATATGGTCATCAAATCCCGGGATAATCCGTTGCACGAATACCTCGATATTTTTTTCCTCCGCCTTTTTTATCGCCTCTTTTAATTGTGCTTCATCTTCTACCTTAAACATCTTTTGCCGAAACGTATGCATGAAGGTAGGCGAGTCCACCGGTTTTACCATACATGGAAAGCCGATTTCTTTTTTTACTCTATCAAACAAATTTTCATCCTCTACGGAAATGGTTTCGGGAATAAGCGCTCCCATTTCTTGACACATTTCATAGAATTTATCCTTATCCATCATCTTGGTATAAATACCTTTTTCCTGCATCGGGAATAGATAATATTCTTTGAGTTCATCAAAATAACGGTCTACAAACTCGACATAAGGATCTGCCGTCGGAATTAATACCGGCTTTACCTCCTGCTTTTTCGCATAATCAATCAAGAATGCCAAAAACCGTTCCGGTTCTTTTTTATAATGCGGTGCAATACCGATTTCTTTGCAATATTTCGACTCCAAAGCATACGCCTTATCTCTATCATAATCAATTGCGACAACATGAACCCCCTCTTTTCCCAAACAACGTATGGTGCTTAATCCAATATAATAATTTGCTCCCAATACAACCGCTTTGTTTTTAAATTCCATTCGTTTTTCCTCACTCTTCTAATGGTTTTATCATTTCTTTTATCCAATCAAAAATCAAAAACTTTCCTACATTTCTTCACAACAAACAAAAAAATTTTGCAAACTTCTCATCTCCTATTATAAGGATAAATTTATACTATCTCAAGTTGTTTTTTCTTTCTTCCGGATCTTATATTTATTTTTTCTATTCTCCATCATTATCATCTCCTTTCCATTTTTAGACAAAGAAAAAAAACAGCAAACCTTTTTTGATTTACTGTTTTCAAAATAATGTGCTCTTGTACTATTTAATTTCTATCTTTAGTTAGACAAATAGGGAGTTAATCCTCTATCTCAAAAATTAAATCCATAGTTTTAATCTTTCCATAATCTGTCATATCAGTAGGAATAAAACCAATGTAGCGATATCCTCTTTTCGCATAATCATCAATAATATTTCGGTGCTCCTCTGTTTTTGAACCGATGAAATGTCCTACTTTAATAGAAATATATTCATATTTTTTCATTTTAACATACCTCACAAATTCTAATTTCCTTTATATGCAATAAACTATTTATGTCATTTATCTCCATAAATAACACTTCCTTGTGTTAAATTAAGTTGCTCTGACAGTCGCAACTTAATTTCTACACAAGTGTTCATGCCTTATTCAAATACGTAACATTTTTGGAACCACATGTCTATATACAATAATGGAAATGACGTTTCCTTGTTAAAAAACATCATTTCCCTCAAAATCTCAATCAAATGAACCAAAACACGACTTTACATCTTCTCCGCCTATTCTGTAACCGGAATTTCCTCCGGAATGTATGGAGCCTTATACTCCGACAGCCGGTCCGCTTCTTCCTTGCTGATCTTTTTCATTTCCTTAAGAGCGGGATCGTAAACGTAGTACATAGTTCTGACTTTCTTATATTCCGGTTTTTTTCCATATATCACATAACGAGAATGAATAAGCAACCTATTGTCTTTCAACCAACTTCGACTCAGTTGCTCCCTCATATTGCTTATGATAGGATAAAACACCATCCTCTCCACGTCTTCCAAGATAATGGTATCGTAGTCATGAAGGCGTCCGACCTTTGTTCTCCACTTTCCGTCTGGAGAAGTATATACATTCCAAGCAAAATAATCAAAATTGTCACTGAATTTCGGAATCGCGGGAGTTACCTTTTTCGTCCTGCTCAACTTAATATATGCAGTTCTTTTCTTTTACTCCTTGGGATAATTGAACCACATATAAGTCGGCAAGTAAAAAGTTTGTTTATTCTCAATAATACTACCTCCGAAATTTTCTAAAGTAAAACGGAGGGGTACCTGAATCGTATTATTCAGCTTATAGCAACGACCTAAAAGAGAAATATTCTTGCCGTTGGCATTAACGATATTACTGCCTATCCTGTACTTTAACACCGTATCTCCCTTGGTCAGGATAATAAAGTCACCATTGACCCTAACTTCTCCCCCATAGGGACTTGTCTTTTTGGAGAAAAATTCGACCGGCACGGTTACAGTATAATAATCGAAGCTTCCTTTCGTAAGAACGAACTGCTTATTGTCTTCGGAAATATAAATCTCAAACAGATTTTTGGTATCAGTAAGAGTTGTATTTTCTTGATAAGGCAAGGGGATGTCTGTCGGATATTCTTCCGCCATAACCGTAGTTGTAACACAAAACAACATCAATAAAAATAAAATCACCTTTTTCATTTCATTCATCTTCCCATCTTATTGTTATTTATAGTTGCTGTTGACATGAATTGTTACACTGTTACCATTTCTTGTAATTTTCGCTTTGTCCCTTCAGGAGATCTTATTAACCTCTTCCAACGCAAATGCTGTTGTACTCACAGCAATTGTGAGTGCTGTTGTTGACGCCAATACTTTTATCTTCGTAAGATACTCCTCCTAATTTATCTATTTTTATCAAGATTTCATATTATCAAATCAACGTTTAATATATTTATAACCAAGAGATTTTAGGAAATTACTCAAAGCAACAAACGATGTCTTTAATCTTCTCTGATAGATGAACTGCTCCTTATAAATAAAAAATCCTTTTGCAAAAATTTATGAACTCGGGAACAATTTATCAGGACTATGCTCCAATATACAGGCTGTCCTTAGTTATACATTACCCTGTCTCCATTCTTATACTTTTGTGGCTTTAAGTTTCTCAACCTTTTACACCTCTTTCGTTTAACATTATCCTTTAATTTTGCATTCAAGTAGTTTACTGTAGTTACAATCCTTATCACTTTTTAAATCTTTTATTCTAAAATTTATATCTCCTTAATAAATTTTGCAGAATGTTTTCTCATTTAGCTACATGTTCTTTGCCGGAGATTCCGTTTTACTCCGCTGCACATCGGTTCAATCATGTCTGTTGTGTACCTCTATAAAATCTCCTCCGTTTTATAGGAATATCCCATAGTTTTTACACTTTGTAAACACTTGGATAAATACGCTCTAATCTCGGCTTTTTTCAAGAAAGAGGCATCTGATATCCTTGTTCTGAAACTTATATACTTTCCTTCTGATATAATAGTTTACTTATAAAAAACAAGTATCAAAAAAGAACTCCTCTCTATTAAGTATAGTATAGCAGAAAAAATGCGATTTTACCAAAGATTATATAAATATACATTAAAAAAGAGTCATAAATGATGTGACCCAAAAAAGTCTAAATTTTTTGGGTCATAGCACTAAACGTGTGGTTTTCTATACACAAAAAAGGTAATTCCCAAAATGAGAATTACCTTTTTCTTGTTTTTCTATTCTTTTTTAAGAGAATTTATTTGTTTTGTTCTGCTTCTCTTAATTTTACGATTTCGTCTTTTACCAACGGTAAAATTTTATGAAGGTCTCCAACTACCCCAACATCAGCAACTTCAAAGATAGGTGCTTCCGGATTTTTGTTGATTGCAACAATAAATTCAGATTCTTCCATACCTGCCAAGTGTTGGATAGCTCCGGAAATACCGCAAGCCATATACAAGTTCGGACGAACTGTTTTTCCTGTTTGACCTACTTGACGTTCTTTTGGCAACCAACCGCTGTCGATTGTTGCACGAGAACCGGAAACGGTTCCTCCAAGAACTTCTGCAACTGCTTCCAACGGTGCAAATTTATCCGGTCCGCCTACTCCACGACCTGCTGATACCAAAACATCTGCTTCTTCGATATTTACACGTTTTACAGTTTCTTTTACTTCTTCAATGATTTCTACTGTCAAGTCAGCATCTGTCAATTTTGCATCAAAGTTGATTACTTCCCCTTTTCTGCTTGCATCAGCTTCCAATTTTTGCATAACGCCCGGACGTACAGTTGACATTTGCGGTCTGAAATCAGGGCAAGCGATTGTTGCCATGATATTTCCGCCAAATGCCGGACGTGTACTCAACAAGTTTTGAGTTCCTTCTTCAATGTCAAGACTTGTACAGTCAGCAACCAATCCGGTATGCCATCTTGCTGCTACTCTCGGAGCAAGGTCACGACCGATAGAAGTAGCTCCAAACAATACGATAGCCGGTTTTGCTTCTTCAATAATTGCTACAATGGATTTTGTATATGGTTCTGTCATGTAGCGTTCTGCAACAGGACTGTCTACTACATACACTTTATCTGCACCATGGGAAATCAAATCATTTGTTAAACCGCTTACATCTTTTCCGATTAAGCCTACGATTACTTCTTGTTCTAATACATCTGCTAATCTTCTCGCTTCTCCAATAAGTTCCAAAGAAACTTTTTGCAATTCCCCGGTTCTTTGTTCAGCGAATACTAAAACACCTTTAAATTCTGAAAGGTTCACAAAAATCCCTCCTATATTCTATATATTTTATCTGTTTTTCGTTTCCATTTGCTCTCAAATTACTTCCAAAAAATTATAAGATATATTTTTCTTGAAGTTTTTCAACGATAAGTTTCGCTGCATCTCCCGGAGTAAGGTTATCAAATACTTTTCCGGCAGATTTTGCACCTTTTGTGAAGGATCTCTTAACTTTAGTCGGTGAACCTTTTAATCCGAGGTCACTTGCATCAACTTGAATATCATTTACTCCCCAAACGGTTACTTCTTTTTCATAAGCATCAAAAATTCCTGCTACTGTCATGTATCTCGGTTCGTTCAATTCTTTCAATGTCGTAATTAAGCAAGGGAATTTCGCTCTGATTTTTTGATATCTGTCTTCAAATTTTCTTTTTACAACTACTGCATCTTTTTCCAATTCGATTTCTTCTGCATAGGTTACAGCCGGCAAATGAAGGTGTTCTCCGATTTGCGGTCCAACTTGTGCGGTATCTCCGTCGATTGCTTGACGTCCTGCAATAATCATATCATATTTCAAGTTTCTAAGTGCTCCGGCAATTGTACGGGAAGTAGCCCATGTATCAGCTCCTCCGAATGCTCTGTCGGAAACAAGGATCGCTTCGTCAGCTCCCATAGCCAAAGCTTCTCTCAAAGCTGCTTCTGCTTGAGGAGGTCCCATGGAAACGATCGTTACATGAGCACCTGTTTCATCTTTAATCTTTAAAGCTGCCTCTAAACCTGCTTTGTCATCCGGGTTGATAATAGAAGGTACGCCGTCACGAATCAAAGTATTGGTTTTCGGGTCAATCTTAACTTCAGTTGTATCCGGTACTTGTTTTAAACAAACTACAATCTTCATCTGTTATGTCCCCTTTCCTATTTCAATAAGCTTTTTGCGATAACCATTCTTTGAACTTCAGAAGTTCCTTCGTAGATTTCAGTTATCTTAGCATCTCTCATCATTCTTTCAACCGGATAATCTCTTGTATATCCGTATCCACCAAATAATTGAACAGCCTTTGTTGTTACGAACATTGCCGTTTCAGCAGCAAACAATTTTGCTGTTGCACTGTCTGTTCCGTAAGGAAGTTTATTTTGTTTTTTCCAAGCAGCTTTGTATACCAAGTATTTAGCAGCTTCAATTCTTGCAGCCATATCAGCTAATTGGAATTGTGTATTTTGGAATTTGGAAAGCGGACGTCCAAATTGTCTTCTTTCTTTTACATAAGCAACTGCTTCATCCAATGCACCTTCTGCGATACCTAATGCTTGTGCAGCGATACCGATACGTCCTCCGTCAAGAGTTTGCATAGCGATTTTAAATCCTTTTCCAAGACCGCCAAGAAGATTGTCTTTTGGAATACGACAGTTTTCAAAAATAAGTTCAGCAGTTGCAGAACCTCTTATACCCATTTTCTTTTCTTTCAATCCGAAGCTGAAGCCCGGTGTTCCTTTTTCCACGATAAATGCGGAAGTTCCTCTTGTTCCTTGAGATTTATCTGTTACTGCAATAACAACGTAAGTATCTGCATAGATTGCATTTGTGATAAAGATTTTGGAGCCGTTTAATACCCATTCATCTCCATCCAATACAGCCGTTGTTTGTTGTCCTGCTGCATCCGTTCCTGCATTAGGCTCTGTCAAACCGAATGCTCCCAATTTTTCTCCGCTGATCAACGGTGCCAAAAATTTCGCTTTTTGTTCATCGGTACCGTGTTCATAGATTGGCGCACAGCATAGAGAGGTATGTGCAGAAACAATAACACCTGTTGTTGCACACACTTTGGACAATTCTTCTACCGCCATAACATAAGCAAGATAGTCTCCGCCTTGTCCTTTTACTTCTTTTGGAAACGGAATTCCCATAAGACCAATCTTTTGCATTTTTGCCACAGTTTCTTCCGGAAATCTTTCTTCTTCATCAACATCAGCCGCAAGCGGTTTTACTTCGTTTACAGCGAATTCTCGCAACATTTGTTGCATTAAAATATGTTGTTTTGATAAACCAAAATCCATGTGTCTTCCTCCTTAATATATGGTTGATAATTTGTTACATTGCAAAACTTCGTTATTTTTTTATGTAAAACCTGTTCTGCAACATGTACCCTTTTAGTATATAGCTTATTGCCAAATTTTCCAAGCTATTTTTTTATTTTTTTTCACAATTTTTTATATTTTTTCCTATTTACAGCGTTTTTCATTGAAAATACAATAAAATATTTTTAGATGAAATTGAAATTTTTTTGTCGATAAGTGCAAATTTATAGGCACAAAAAATACTGTATCTTTTCGATACAGTATTTTTACTGATTTATTTTTCACAAACTTATCTTTTTACAATTAATGCGGTTCCCATTCCGCCGCCGATACATAAAGTAGCAAGTCCATATTTTGCATCTCTGCGTTTCATTTCGTGAAGCAAAGTAACCAAAATTCTTGCTCCGGATGCTCCAATCGGGTGTCCGATTGCAATAGCTCCACCATTTACATTCAATTTTTCTCTTGGAATATTCAGTTCCCGAACAACCGCTACGGATTGTGCCGCAAATGCTTCATTTGCTTCAAACAAATCAATGTCATCTACGGTCAAGCCTGCTTTTTCCAAAGCTTTTTTACTTGCCGGCACAGGACCTATTCCCATGATACTCGGATCTACTCCTGCACTTGCATAAGATACAACGGTCGCAAACGGTTTGATACCAAGCTCGTCCGCTTTTTCTTTCGACATCATCACAAGCATTGCCGCACCGTCATTAATTCCGGATGCATTTCCTGCTGTTACGGAGCCGTCTTTTTTGAATGCCGGTTTTAATTTCGCAAGTTTTTCCATGGTCATTCCCGGTTTGATAAATTCATCTTTATCCACTACGATTTCGCCTTTTCTCGTCTTTACCACATAAGGCACAATTTCTTCTGTAAAGCGACCTTCATTTTGTGCCGCCTCTGCATGAAGTTGAGATGCTAATGCAAGTTCATCTTGATCTTCTCTGGTAATTCCCCATTTTTCATTGATATTTTCTGCAGTAATACCCATATGATAGTGATTGAACGCATCCGTCAAACCATCGTTTACCATAGTATCGACAATTCCCTTGTCTCCCATTCTCGCTCCCCAACGTGCATTTGGAATACTGTACGGAGCCATGCTCATGCTTTCCGCTCCACCTGCAAGAACGATATCCGCATCTCCGTTGGCAATTAATTGTGTTGCCAAGGATACACTGCGAAGTCCCGAACCGCAAACCATGTTAATACTCATTGCCGGTTTTTCGATTGGAATTCCCGCTCCCAATGAAATTTGTCTTGCAACGTTTTGACCCAATCCTGCGGAAAGTACGTTTCCAATGTAGGACTCATCAATTTGCTCCGGTGTAATGCCCGCTCTTTTTATCGCTTCTTTTGCTGCCGCAATTCCCAAATCTACCGCCGGAACATCTTTGAATGCTCCTCCGAAACTACCTACTGCTGTTCTTACCGCACTTGCGATTACAACCTCTCTCATTAAAACTTCCTCCTTAATATTTGCAAAAAGGCCTTTTTGCATTTCAATCCATTTTATCGTGTTTTTTCTCTTTTTTGTTTTACAGATGCTTTCGCTCCTATCACCAAATCCTTCTTACCTTTAGTGATAATCATAAAATCCTTCTTTTGTTTTTCGACCCAGTTTTCCTGCACGAACCATTTTTTTCAACAAAGTATGCGGTCTGTATTTCGGATCTCCAAATTCGCTGTACAATACTTCCATAATTGCCAATACAACGTCCAAACCAATCAAATCTCCAAGTTCCAACGGGCCCATCGGATGATTTGCCCCAAGTTTCATAGCCGTATCAATTTCTTCTTTGGTTGCAACACCTTCCGCCAAAATACCTATTCCTTCATTTACCATAGGAATTAACACTCTGTTTACAACAAATCCCGGTGCTTCATTTACACTTACCGGAGTTTTTCCGATTTGTTCGGAAACTTTGTATACCATATCGTGAACTTCATCAGAAGTTACTTGTCCTTTGATAATTTCAACCAATTTCATCATCGGAACCGGATTGAAGAAGTGCATTCCGATTACTCTTGCAGGATTTTTGGTAGGTGCTGCAATTTCCGTAATAGAAAGAGATGAAGTATTTGTTGCAATAATCGCATCATCCTTTGCAATCGCATCTATTTCAGAAATAATCGCATGTTTGGTCGCCATATCTTCCGCAATTACTTCCACAAACAAATCCGCATCCTTACAATCCGCAAAATCCATTGTATATGTGATTTTTGAAAGCGCCTCATTCTTTGCAGCTTCTTCCATTTTTCCTTTTGCTACCAATTTTTCCAAATTTTTGATAATTCCTGCTTTTGAGGTTTCAATCGAAGACTCTCTTCTTCCTCTTTCAATAACATCAAAACCGTTTACAGCAAATGTTTGCGTAATTCCACTTGCCATAGTACCGGTGCCTACTACGCATACTTTCATATTATTTCCCTCCGTTGAATTCTTTGATTGCGAAATGACAGTTCAAAACCATCGTCGATTTTTCGCCCTGCATACTGCGCATAACCATTTTAAGAATGATAAATTTTTCCTATTTTTTCAAAATACTCTTGCTTCGTATCTCCTAATTATCGAATTACCCTATGCCAATTATTCTCCTAAAAGCACGAGACAACTACACATCAAATATGCCCTGTTCAAATTGCATATCAGACAAGATTTCTCCTTGTTCCTCCGCAATTCTTAACATATCGACTATGAGTAACACAAACCATAAGCAACAAAATATCCTTTGCGAAATCGGCAAAAATTTTTCATTCCGTATCTATATTAACATAATTTTCTATCGTTTGTCTATTTTATTTGTTTGTAAATTCTGTTAAATTTTACACAATTAAAAACAATTATTTTCCACATTATTTTTTTTGAAAATCAGCCGGTCTTTTTTCCAAAAAAGCTTGCATCGCTTCTTTTTGGTCAGCCGTTGCAAAACACATTCCAAACAAAGCCGACTCATAACCCATTGCCGTATCCATGTCCGTATCTATCCCTTTGTTGATACATTCTTTTGCATATCTTACCGCTATCTGACCCTTCGCCGCAATCTTCTTCGCCATCTCCATTGCCGTATCCATCAATGCTTCCGGCTCTACAACTTTATTTACCAATCCGATGCGATACGCCTCATCCGCTCCGATAATATCCGCCGTAAAGATGAGTTCCTTTGCAATTCCCATACCTACCAATCTTGGCAAACGTTGTGTTCCCGAAAAACCGGGCGTAATTCCCAAACCGACTTCCGGCTGTCCGAATTTTGCTTTTGTTGAAGCAATACGAATATCGCAAGCCATCGAAAGTTCACATCCGCCACCTAACGCAAAACCGTTAATCGCCGCTATAACAGGCTTGTTAAGGAGTTCCAATTTACGAAATACCCTCTCTCCTTCCATGCCGAATCGTTTGCCTTCTTCCGCATTCAATGTACTCATCTGCGAAATATCCGCTCCCGCAACAAACGATTTGCCTTCTCCGGTCAAAATAACCACATCAATCGTATCATCTTTTTCAATCTCATCAACCGCTTGTCCGAGTTCATCAATAACTTGCGAATTGATTGCATTCAAGGCTTTTGGATTATTAATCCTTACAATACAAATATTATCTTTTCTGTCTATCAACAACTTTTCAAAATCCATACCATTGCATCTCCTTTCCTCGACAAAATCAGTATCTTCTCAACCACACAATATCTCCGAAACCACTGCACAATTTGAAAAAAACATGTATTTCTTTTTCAAAAAACCGTTTTTTCTTATCTTTTCATTACAAACTTGTCAATATTTTGTTTTTAAAATAAATTCAAACCATTTGTTATAAAATTATCACAAAATTTTCGGACATATTACAATTTATTTATACCTATTTTTCTCAATTTATAACAGATATTTTGAAATTATAAAATTTTTTATCAAAAATTTTTTAAACCCCATTATTTCTATGTAAAATCAATGAATTCGTGATAATAACTATTTTTAAAAATAAAAAATCAGCTTACTCTTTAGGGAATAAACTGATTTTTATCATTGGTTCTTATTCTTTTTTGTGTCAAGAATGACATTTCGTCAAGCTGCCTGAAGCAAAACTATTTTACTTCTACTTTTGCTCCTGCGCCTTCCAATTTTGCTTTCATTTCTTCTGCTTCTTCTTTAGAAACGCGTTCTTTTACTGCTTTCGGTACTCCATCAACAAGATCTTTTGCATCTTTCAAGCCTAATCCTGTGATTTCTCTTACCGCTTTGATAACTCCTACTTTAGAAGAACCTGCATCTACAAGAACTACATCAAATTCAGATTTTTCTTCTGCTGCTTCTGCTGCTCCGGCTCCAGCTCCTGCTACCATAACCGGTGCTGCTGCGGATACTCCGAATTTTTCTTCTGCCGCTTTTACTAATTCATTTAATTCCAAAACTTTCATATTTTCAATCGCTTCTAAGATTTGTTCGATATTCATTACGACACCTCCGATAATTTTTTGTGTTTTATTTTTTTCCTAAAAATACGTTTCTTTTTTATGAACTTATGCTCGTATTAAGCGTCTTGTTCTACAGCTTCGCCTTCGTCTTTTTTCTTTGCAAGAGCGTCCAGCAAATATACAAAATTGGATAACGGAGCTTTGAAGCTTCCAACCAATTTTGCAATAAGTTCTTCTCTGCTCGGAATTTTGGAAAGTTCTTCCATTTTTTGAGAGTCATAGAAGGTTCCTTCTACATATCCCATCTTTAATTCCAAGTTGGGATGTTTTTTCGCAAATTCGCTGATTACTCTTACCGGTGCAATTGCATCTTCAAAAGAGATTGCAAATCCGTTTGCGCCGACCAAGTCTACGTCATTGAATTTTTCAAAACTTCCCATTTCCGCTGCTGCTCGTCGAACTAAGGTATTTTTATAAACTTTGTAGTCTACCCCTACTTCTCTGAATTTGTTTCGAAGTTCGGTTACCTCTTCTACGGTTAAACCTTTGTAATCTACAACAACGCAAGATGTTGCTTTTTGTAATTTTTCAACGATTTCTTTTACAATTTCTTGTTTCATATCAATGGCTTTTGACATTTTTGTTCGCACCTCCTTTTTTATAAATAAAAAACCCTTGTGCTCCGAAGACACACAAGGGTACAACAATCGTTTTGCTGTATACCTCGGCAGGAAAGTTTAAGCAATTTGCTCCTACAGTCTTCGGTATGTTTTATTAACAGATTTTATTCTATATCAAAATTATTTGTTTGTCAACTATTTCTATTCGGTTACTCTTACCGGATTAATTTTTACTCCAGGTCCCATTGTGCTGGTAACGGCAACGGATTTTAGGTATTGTCCTTTTGCTGCCGCCGGTTTTGCTTTCAGAACCGCTTCCATTAGTGTATAAAAATTTTCAGATAGTTTTTCCGCTCCAAAAGATACTTTCCCGATTGGTACGTGAATGATGTTTGTTTTATCCAAACGATATTCTACTTTACCTGCTTTGATTTCTTCTATTGCTTTTGTAACGTCTTGTGTTACAGTTCCGGATTTCGGGTTTGGCATTAAACCTTTTGGTCCAAGTACTCGTCCCAAACGTCCAATAACTCCCATCATATCCGGTGTCGCTACGATAACGTCATAATCAAACCAATTTTCTTTTTGAATTTTTTCCGCCATATCTTCTGCACCGACAAAATCCGCTCCCGCATTTTGTGCTTCTGTTGCTTTCTCTCCTTTTGCAAAAACCAAAACTCTTTTGGTTTTGCCTGTTCCATGAGGTAATACAACCGCACCACGTACTTGTTGGTCTGCGTGACGAGAGTCTACACCCAACTTGATATGTGCTTCTACGGTTTCATCAAACTTTGCAGATGCAACATCTGTAACGATTTTTAAGGCTTCAGATGCATTATACAAATTTGCTCTATCGTATTTTTTGATAGCGGCTTTGTATTTTTTACCTAATTTTGCCATTTTTTACATCCTCCTTGTGGTAATAACGGTAAATGTTGTTGTTTATTTGCCTCCCACCAATCTATATCAGCAAATAGAATTAATCTTCTACAACGATCCCCATACTTCTTGCAGTTCCTGCAATCATGCTCATAGCCGCTTCAACAGATGCAGCGTTTAAGTCTTTCATCTTTAATTCCGCAATTTCTCTTACTTGTGCAGATTTGATAGTAGCTACTTTGTTTTTGTTCGGCTCTCCGGAACCTTTTGCAACCTTCACCGCTTTTTTCAACAATACTGCTGCCGGTGGGGTTTTTGTAATAAAGGTAAAGGATCTGTCCGCAAAAACGGTAATTACTACCGGAATAATATATCCGGCTTGGTCTGCGGTTTTTGCATTGAATTCTTTACAGAATCCCATGATGTTTACCCCATGTTGACCAAGAGCAGGTCCTACCGGTGGTGCCGGTGTCGCCTTTCCCGCTTCAATTTGTAATTTTATTTGTCCGATTACTTTTTTTGCCATTTGTCTTTGACACCTCCATATCGCTAAAGTATCTTTATTCTTTTACTATCTGCGAAACCTCAACATCCATCAAGGTTTCTCTGTCTCCAAACATATAAATTTTAATTTTCGCCATACCTTTTTCACGCTGAATAGTTTGAACAACTCCTTGAAAGCCTTCAAATACTCCGCTTTTAACTGTTACCTTGTCACCTTCTGCAAAGTCGATTTTATAAACTTTCTTTGCTTCTTTTTCCAATCCCATGTTGACAAGTTCTTCATCCGTCAGAGGAATGGGTTTGGAATTAGGGCCTACAAATCCCGTAACACCCTTGGTATTTCTTACGACATACCAAGATTCATCGGTTACAATCATTTTGACAAGACAATAACCGGGAAAAATTTTACGATATCTCGTATACTTCTTTCCGTCCTTTGATTCCACGATTTCTTCCACCGGAACGGAAACATCTGTAATGATGTCTTCCATGTTTCGATTTTGAACCGTTTTTTCGATGGTAGCTTTTACTTTATTCTCATGTCCGGAATAGGTATGCACAACATACCATTTGGCTTGTTCCATTTCCGCCATAGATAATCGCCTTAAAGAGATGTTTCTCCCAAGGCTGACCCTCCTTTTAGTTTATTCCTATCAGCTTTTCAACAACTGCTCCCACACTTGCATCTATTGCATAAATGAAGAACCCTGTTACCAATACCATGATAATTACGGTAATGGTGTGATCTGACAGTTCTTGTTTTGAAGGCCAATGAACTTTTTTCAGTTCGATTTTCACTTCCTCAAGATACGTTTTTCTTGAGCCTTGTTGCTTTTCCGTGTTTGTTGGCACTTTCGTCACACCCTTTACTATTTCGTTTCCTTATGTGTCGTGTGTTTTTTACAGAATTTGCAATACTTTTGAAGTTCGATACGTTCCGGATCGTTCTTCTTGTTTTTCATGGTATTGTAATTTCTTTGTTTACACTCTTGACATGCCAATGTTACTTTCACTCTCATTAAGTGCACCTCCTATTTCATGTTCAATTAGAAGGATCTATTTTGTACATAGATTGGTGTAAAAAATAATATACTAATAGAATTTATCACATATCAAAACTATTGTCAACAACTCCCTTTCAAATGTTTTCAAAAAAGCTGCCGCAATATGTGAATTCCATCGGTATTTTATTGCTTATTCATTATATATAAGGGAAATTTTTTTGTCAACAAAAATATCCCAAACAAAAAATCCACGCTTACTTTATCTTTCTTTTCAGTAAAAGCGTGGATTTAATCTATTGTTTCATTTGCAAAAGAATGTTTCGCTGTCGTTTCACAAATCCTTTTCTCTTTCCATACAAAACACTCTATCAAAAACAGTTTTTCATATTTCCTGCTAAAGATATGGCAAAAAGGATAACTCATGAAAAGTGGAGTTTATTATATCTTTAATAGGCGTTCATGTAAAAAAGCATTTGCGGTATGAAACTTTTGTCGGTGATACAAACCTACTCTCTTTTTGTAGCGGCAGGCTATAATTTTACAATCCAGCCTTCCGGTGCTTCTTTTACTCCGAATTGTATTCCTGTCAGTGTGTCATAGAGTTCTTTTACGATGGGACCTATTTCATCATCTTGGCAAAAGACGGTTTCTTTCCCTTTATGAACGATTGATTTTATCGGAGAGATAACTGCTGCGGTACCGCAGGCTCCCGCCTCCTTAAATTCGTCAATGTTATCAATATAGCAATCTCTTTCCTCTGTCTTAAGGTGCAAATAATGTTCTGCCAAATAAAGAAGAGATTGTTTGGTAATGCTTGGCAAGATGGAATTGGATTTCGGTGTGACAAATACGTTGTCTTCTGTAATTCCAAAAAAATTTGCCGCTCCGACTTCTTCAATTTTGGTATGTGTTGCCGGATCTAAGAAAATGGAATCCGCAAAGCCTTTTTTTACGGCTGATGCGTGTGGCAACAAACTTCCCGCATAATTTCCGCCTGCTTTAATTCCTCCCGTACCCATAGGTGCAGCTCTATCATATTCTGTGGTCTCAAAGGAAACGGGTTTTATTCCTCCTTTAAAATAAGCGCCTACCGGTGTGCAAAATGCGGTAAAAATATATTCTTGTGCAGGTTTTACTCCAACCATATCTCCTACTCCGATATACAGAGGTCTGATATAAAGTGTTGCTCCATATCCGTATGGCGGAACAAATTCTTCATTGGCTTTTACCAATTGTTTTACTGCATCTACAAAAAATGCAACAGGTATATCCGGCATCATCAAACGTTTTGCACTTTCTCTCATTCTCTTTGCATTTTCTTCCGGACGAAATAACTGAATTTCATTATTTGGATTACGATAGGCTTTCAATCCCTCAAAGCACTGTTGTCCGTAATGCAAACAAGCAGAACCGTTGCTGATGGTCAAGGTATTTTCTTTTACTAACTTTCCTTCTTCCCATGCGCCGTTTCGATAATAGGCTACAAAATTGCAATTTGTTCTTTGATACGAAAAATCTAAATTTCCCCAATCCAAGTTCCGTTCCATAGTAACAAT
>JBGZJG010000073.1:0-6165 GCA_041848665.1 Filifactor sp. | reverse complement strand
GATTGGTAATGCCGAATCGGGTTTCTATTTCTTTGGCTGTTAGTATGGTGCTTGGTTTTTCAGATATAATTTTCAATATTTGATACTGGCGTTCGTTCAGATTATTCAAATGATAAAATTTATGAGTACTGTTTTCCTCTTCAGATTTTTTTTCCAAATATGCTTTTAGCTGCAAATATGCTTTACTCATCACGTTTAGGTTATATAAGATAAAGTAAGACAGGTCATTATCATCTATTTCAGTATAAATAAACGCTTTTTCATATTGTCGTTTACTTCGGGCGATAATGCGCGAAATAGATAAATATTCTGTCATCCAATATCCTTCCTTGATTAGATACCAATATATAAGTGAACGAGCTGTTCTTCCGTTTCCGTCTGTAAATGGATGAATGTAAGCTAATATGAAATGAACAATAATGCCTTTTATGATAGGATGAATGAAATTTTTTGAATCATTGCTGTTGAAGAATGTGTATAAATCCTGTGTTAAATTATCAATTTCGGTATAGGGTGGGGGTGTGTGCGCTATTTGCCCGCTAATTCCATCCATTACCAAAATATTGTCAGCTTTCCTAAATTGTCCTTCTTCGGAAATACTGTCAAGCGTTTTGTGCGTGATAAGGCTGTGAATTTCTTTGAGCGACACATCATTAATATCTCTTTTGGGATTTGCTACAATATGACGGATTGTTTCAAAATTATTCGCAATCATCTGTTGGCTTTTGTTGATTGGTCTTGTCTGCTTCCTCAGCATCTCTTTGGCAATTTTTCGTGTGGTTGTTGCACCTTCCATCTGACTTGACGCGATAGCCTCTTCCATTATTGTATTGACGCGATAATACTCTTTGTTTTCCTGAGGTATAATTGATTCCGATAGAATTCTTCCTCTAAAATTCATGTCGAACTGATGCAATAATTCTTGCATTTTGTCCGTAATGTGGTATTGAAAAGTGTATTTTCCGAATCGGATTTTTTTTGAATTTATTGATCGAATTATTTTAGTTGCATACCATAAGTGGCCACTATCCACATCCGAAGTTATATGCTTTACTTTGTCCCAATAAAGGTATTCTTCATCTATTTTTTGCAACAATGGCACATATTTCTCATTGTTTAAAACCGAAAAAGCGTTATCAATTTCTCTTTTCTTTAGTTTAGGAGGTAATTCTATCATCTTTTTTATGGCAAAGATAGAGTTTATTTCGGATAATTAGTGATAATTTCTCGTAAATTATCACTAATTGCGATTATTTGTTTTTTCAATCCATTTGCAAATAATCGCGCCTTTGCTTTTTCCCGCCAAATTTATTATTTCTTCTTCTTTTGCTTCTTTGAGGCGTTTGATGCTTTTGAAGCGGGTGAGGAGTTTCTTTTTTGTTTCGGCTCCGATGCCTTTAATCGTATCAAGTTCGGACGTGATTTGTGATTTGCTTCGTTTTTTTCGGTGAAATGTTAACCCAAATCGATGTGCTTCGTCGCGAAGTTGTTGAATGAGTTTTAACGTTTCGGAATTTTTGTCGAGATAGAGAGGGACAGGGTCTTCGGGGAAATAAATCTCTTCCAATCGCTCGGCGATACTGATAATTCCAACTTTTCCGTACAGTCCAATTTTCTGAAGTGTTTTTGCGGCAATGCTTAATTGTCCCTTACCGCCGTCAATTACAATGAGTTGGGGTAAATTACCGCCTTCGTTAAGTACGCGAGAGTAGCGTCTTTCGATAATTTCTGCCATTGATGCGTAATCATCGGCACCTACAACGGTTTTAATGTTAAAATATCTATAATCTTTTTTAGAAGATTTTGCTTTTTTGAATACCACGCATGCTGCCACCGGATTTGTTCCCTGAATGTTTGAGTTGTCAAAACATTCGATGTGCCACGGAATTTCTTTCAGGTGCAAATCTTTTTGCACGGTTGATAATATCCGGGTCGCTCTCTGTTCCGGATTCAGCATTTCCGCTTTTTTGAGTTTGTCTATCTTAAACTGCTTTACGTTTTTCTCAGAGAGTTCCAACAACTTTTTTTTATCTCCTCGTTGTGGAATGATGAATGATGCATCGGATAGTTTTAAGTCGGGTAGGAATGGAACGATAATTTCTTTCGAGTCGCTTCCGAATCGTTGCCTCATCTCTACAATTCCTAAACCTAATAGTTCTTCGGAAGTTTCGTTAAGTCGTTTTTTATATTCAAAAGTGTAAGCTTGAATAATAGCTCCTTTTACTACGTGCAGGAAATTTATATATGCAGAGTTTTCATCATGCTCAAATCCGAAAACATCTAAATTGTAATTGATATTGCTTACAACTTGCGATTTTTCTTTGAAGTTTTGAATCAGATGCAGTTTCTCTTTTAATTGTTGAGCTTCTTCAAAACGCAACTCTTCGGAATATCGTTGCATCTCTTCTACAATTTGCTTCTCGATAAGAGATACATTTCCCTTTAAAATTTCTGTGATTTCGGTAATGTTTTTCTGATACTCTTCGTGCGATTGCAGATTTTCGCAAGGACCTTTGCATCGCTTTATATGATATTGCAGGCAAACTTTAAATTTTCCTGCGTTTATGTTTTCCGGAGTTAAACTTAGTCTGCACGTTCTGACGTGATAGACTTTTGTGAAAATATCTAACAGGGCATTGACAGACATAACCGAAGTGTATGGTCCGAAATATTTCGAACCATCTTTTACGGCATTTCGTGTCTTGAAAACTCGCGAAAAATATTCGTTTTTTATAACTATGTAAGGATAAGTCTTATCGTCTTTCAGCATCACATTATATCTTGGTTGCAACTCTTTGATAAGACTATTTTCCAAAAGAAATGTATCTTCTTCTGAATTGACCACGATATATTTTATCCGTCGAATATTGCGAACCAATATTCGTGTTTTGGGATTCTCGTGTACTTTATTGAAATATGACGAAACTCTTTTCTTTAAATTTTTTGCTTTACCCACGTAAATAACCTTCCCGTTTTCATCCAAAAATTGATAGCATCCGGGAGTTTGAGGTATAATTTTGAGAGTATCGGCTATTTCTTTTGTCATCAATTAAATTTTGTACTTCAAAACGGTATCTAATTCCACATCGTCCGGGAATAATTTTCTCGCATTAAACTCTTCTAATTCTATAATGAAATTAATATACACTTTTTTTACTTTCAACTTTTTTACTAATTTGTATGCAGCGAGCATTGTGCCTCCTGTTGCAAGCAAATCGTCGTGAATCAGAACAACGTCATCTTCGCTCAAAGCATCTTCGTGTATTTGTATCGCATCTTCGCCGTACTCTTTTGTGTATTTTTCTTCAATAACTTTATATGGAAGTTTTCCCGGTTTACGCATAGGTACAAATCCTGCATTTAATTTTATTGCTAAATCAGGACCCATAAAAAAACCGCGCGATTCTATTCCTATCACTTTTGTTATGCCTTTATCTTTATATCTTTCATATAAAATGTCAGATAGTTCTTTCAGCCTTTCTGCCGATTGAAATATGGTTGTTATATCTTTAAATTGAATTCCTTTTACCGGGAAGTCGGGGATATTTCTAACAACTGCTGCTATTTTTTCTATGCTCATATTTTTGAAATTTGGTTTTGTTTTTTTTTGATTTGTTCCACGTGAAACATTTGTAAATTTATCTGCCCAGCAATACAAGCAGAACAGAAATATCATTAGGCGAAACGCCGGGAATTCTGCTTGCCTGAGCAATGGTTTCCGGGTTTATATTTGTGAGCTTTTGTCGAGCTTCGGTTGATAAAGATTGAATCTCGTTATAGTTAAATTTGTCTTTTATTTTGACGTCTTCTAATCGGTTTATCTTGTCAGCCATAATCTTTTCTCGCTTAATATAACCATCGTATTTAATCTTGATATTTGCCGATTCTATTATCTCTTCTTGCCTATTTTTGATGTTCGATAGAAACTCTTTTAGCGGAGAAACTGCTTCCGACATTATTTGCAAATCGATATGCGGACGAGTCAATAAATCGATTAATTTCACTCCGTGGCGTAGAGGGGCAGTGCCGAGACTCTCCAAAAAAGGATTGATTCTATCTGCTTTGATTGAAAAGTTTTGTACAAATTCGATAATTCTTTTCACCTCATTTTCTTTATTCATGAGCAGTTTTTTTCTCTCTTCAGTAGCCAAGCCAAGTTCGTAAGAACGTGAAGTTAATCGTTCATCGGCATTGTCTTGTCGCAATAAAATACGGTATTCGGCACGCGAAGTAAACATGCGATACGGTTCATCAACGCCTTTTGTAATTAAATCGTCTATTAGTACCCCGATGTATGCTTCGTCTCTGTGAAGAGTAAAAGCCGCCCCCCCATGACAGTTTATGTGGGCGTTGATGCCCGCTACTAATCCTTGTCCGGCAGCCTCTTCGTATCCGGTTGTACCGTTGATTTGCCCCGCGAAAAAGAGATTTTTTACTCGTTTTGTTTCAAGCGTTGAAGTCAATTGGCGAGGGTCGAAAAAGTCATATTCAATGGCGTATCCCGGACGGAAAATATGCACATTTCTGAATGCCGGTACGGCTTTCAAGGCTTCCAATTGCGTTTGCAAGGGTAGGGAAGAGGAGAATCCGTTGAGATAATACTCCTGTGTTATTTCTCCTTCCGGTTCAAGGAAAAGTTGATGACTTGTTTTATCGGAAAAGGTTACGATTTTTGTCTCGATACTTGGACAATATCTCGGTCCGATACTCTGTATTTGTCCGTTGTAAAGCGGTGAGTCATTCAGCCCTTTTCGTAACAAATCGTGAACCGTTTCGGAAGTATAGGTAATCCAACAACTACGCTGTTTCAGTTCGCGATGGACATTGTCCAGATAGGAAAATTTATGAAAATCGTCTTCGCCTTTTTGCTCTTCCATCAAAGAAAAATCGACACTTCTTCCATCTATTCTAACAGGAGTACCGGTTTTCATCCTATCGGCTTCAAAGCCTATTTCCGTCAATTGTTCCGTCAAACCAAACGAAGAGGGTTCCGATATACGTCCTCCGCCAATTTGAACTTTGCCCACATGAATCAATCCGTTCAAAAAAGTTCCGTTGGTAAGAATAACTGCTTTGGCGGAAAATTCCACTCCTAAACTTGTTTTTACTCCTGTAATCTCTCCATTTTTTAACGAAAGTTGTCTTACCGTATCTTGCCAAAGATATAGATTGGGTGTATTTTCGATTATCGAACGCCATGTGTAGATGAATTTTTCCCGGTCGCTTTGCACGCGAGGACTCCACATCGCGGGTCCTTTGGAGCGGTTGAGCATACGAAACTGAATAGCTGTTTTATCTGTTACTATTCCCATTTGTCCGCCCATTGCATCAATTTCACGAACGATTTGCCCTTTCGCGATACCTCCTACAGCCGGGTTGCAACTCATTTGGGCTATCTTGTTCATATCCATTGTGATAAGTAATGTCTTTGAGCCTAAATTAGCGGCAGCGGTCGCAGCTTCGCAGCCGGCATGTCCGGCTCCGACCACAATTATGTCGTAATTAAAATTCATCTGTAAACGTTTGCAGGATGCAAAGATAGGCAAATTATTTTAGAATTGTTATTTGAGGTGGGATTTGTCGATTACAGTATGCAGTAAATGGAATAAATTTTTGGTTGTGGCATATAAGCTATGTATATTTTTGTTGACATATCATGCTCTTGACAGAAAATCCGACACCGCAAAGTGTCGGATTTTGTATCATATTTGTTATGAGAAAATCTTACATTTCGGATTTTTTAAAAGAAATACTTTGCTCCAAAAGAAGCGAAAATGTGGTGTCTGCTATCATACATATACTTTCCAATAACTGATAATGAGAAAGTATTACTAAGAAAAATTTCAGAACCTAAAGAAAATGTTCCTCCCATCTCAAGAATATCTTGAGTTTTAGGATAAGCGTTTCCCTGATTTGCATTTCCTGTTATGTGACTATTGCCTATTACAGCTCCTACTCCAATAAAAGGCGAAATTATAGAAGTGTTGTTATTAAGGAAATATTTTCTTCCGCCGACCTCTACAAGAGAATTTGAAACTTTAGTCATAACTCCAACATAAGTTTCTTTTATATTTTGATAGTTAAAAGATGTGTACAGTGAGTACGAACTAGAGTTTCTCGATAATAGCCTTTCGTAACCTGCAGACAATTCATATCCTCCGCCGT
>JBGZJG010000072.1:0-5308 GCA_041848665.1 Filifactor sp. | reverse complement strand
ATTTTGTAAAAAATAACTTACGGAGGTTAATGCATGGACTGGAAAAAAATTTATCAAGAAAAATTGGTTACGGCGGAAGAAGCACTAAAACATATTAAAAGCGGAGATCATGTTGCATTGGGACACGCTTTGGCGGAACCGAATTACTTGTTGGAAGAAATGGTTCGAATGAAAGATTTGTATGAAAATGTAACTATAAGCGGTTTGGTTCCGGGAAAAGCACCATATACTGCAGAAGGTTTGGGCAAACACTTTAGAACAAAATCAATGTTCTTGGGCGGCCCTACCAGAAAAGCGGTAGAAAGAGGCGATGGAGAGTTTGTACCGTGTTTCTTCAATGAAGTACCTTTGACGTATAAAGAGAGATGGCCTGTTGACGTAGCATTGGTTACACTGTCTGCACCGGATAAACATGGATATTGCAGTTTTGGAATTTCCGTTGACTTTACCAAGACTATTGCGGAAAATGCAAAAATCGTAATCGGCCAAGTTAACAGCCGTATGCCGAGAACGCATGGAGATACGTTTATTCATATTTCTGATGTAGATTTTTTGGTAGAGCACGATGAAGAGTTGATAGAACTTCCTGCACCGGTTATCGGAGAAGTAGAATCTAAAATCGGAGAATATATCGCATCTATGGTAAAAGACGGAGACTGCCTGCAATTAGGTATCGGAGCAATTCCGGATGCCGCACTGATGTTTATGCAAGACAAAAAGGATCTCGGTATTCACTCCGAAATGATTTCGGATGGTGTTATGAACTTGATGGAGGCAGGTAATATTACCAATAAAATGAAAAACTTCCATAATAGAAGAGCCGTTGTAACCTTTTTGATGGGAAGTAGAAAATTGTATGATTATGTTGATGACAATCCAATGTTTGAATTGTATACGGTAGATTATGTAAATGATCCGCGTATTGTCAGCAAAAATGACAATATGGTATGCATCAATTCTTGTATTCAGGTTGATTTTATGGGACAAGTTGTGTCCGGTTCAATTGGAACAAGACAATTCAGCGGAGTAGGAGGACAAGTTGACTTTGTAAGAGGTGCATTGTGGAGTAAGGGTGGAAGAAATATTATTGCAATGCCTTCTACCGTAAAAGGAAAAGCGTCTAAAATTGTTCCTTTGATTACGGAAGGATCTGCTGTGACAACATCTATCAATGATGTGGATTATATCATTACCGAATACGGAATTGCAAGATTGGCAAGCAAATCCATCAACGAAAGAGCAAGAGCGCTGATTAACATTGCACACCCTGATTTCAGAGCGGAATTGGCAGAAGAATATGAAAAACGTTTTGGCGAAAAATGCAACTATAACCGATTATAGTTTTTAAGAACATGGTTGTTTTGTCAAACGAAAAGCGAGCATAAAAAATTGTATTTTAAAACCGGAGATTATTCATAACGAAGTCTCCGGTTTTTCTTGTATGTTTTTATTTACATTAATATGAAAAAATGTGCCTATTTTTCGGTTAATTCTCCGGCGATAGATGTTTCCATTTTTTCTTTCAGTTCATTTCCACGATAACCTTTGCTGAGCAGATAGTAGAGTTTGGTAACGATGGCCTCTATGGTCATATCATAGGCGCAAATGGCATTCGCATTTTTAAGTTGGGAACTTGTCTCATATTCTCCAAGGGACGTAGTACCACGGATACATTGGGTGCAGATAACAAGAGCGGTATTTTGTTGTTGCACCTGAGAGAGCAGTTCTTTCAATTCTTCCTGAAGATTTGGGATATTTCCCGTTCCGAAACCTTCGATTACAAGTGCATCGAGTTTATCGGACAGCAGCCCTTTAAAAATGTCATAGGAAATACCCGGAATTACTTTCAATACTGCTATTTTTTTGTTGGAAACAGGACTATATATTAGAGAAGTTCCTGCGGGTTCAATGTTTCGGTCAAAGTAGCGAATGTGTACACCGGACTCTGCAAGCTCCGGATAATTTGGAGACTCAAAAGCACCTTTTTCATCTGAACTTACTTTGATAACACGATTTCCTCGAAAGAGTTTGTTGCCGAAAAAGACGCATACTTCCGGAACCTTGCCTTGCCCTGCAATCATGAGAGAGGTAATGATGTTGTCTCTGCCATCCGTACGAATTTCACTCAATGGAATTTGGGAGCCTGTTAAGACGATAGGTTTATTCAGACCTTGCAACATAAAAGATAGAGCAGAGGCGGTATATGCCATGGTATCTGTTCCGTGTAGTATGACAAAGCCAATATAATCATTGTATCTTGTGGCGATGTCTTCTGCAATTTGTATCCATTGTGTGACGTTGATATTGGAAGAGTCCAAGAGAGGTTCGTATTCCATTAAGTCAAACTTTGGAACTTCTTCATAGTGGAGTTCTTGGATTTCATTCAAAGCTTGTGCCAAAAATCCTTTTTGGGGCGAATATCCTTCGGGCGTTTTTTTCATTCCGATGGTACCGCCGGTATAAATCATACATACTTTTTTCATAAGTACCTCTTTCTTGTCTGTGATACTACTCTCATACTATGATTTAAGGAAAATATGAATATTAGCCTGATTTCCTATGAGTTATCTTACTGTGCATCTTGGCGGCAAGGTATTCATCACGCAATAGTGATAAAGTAATGTGGTAGCAGTTGCTCTTATCTTTATTTTGGATACAGTAATTATCTTAATGTAGTGTATACAAAACAGGAGCGTTATTTTTCAAAGATGCTTTGATGTCCAAAATTCTTTGATTGGCTGAACCTCTAAAACGCAGAGTAAGGTCTTTTTGTTCTGTGACAAAGCGCCCATCTACCAATATATCACATAATTTTAGCAATTCTTTTTTTGTAGCATCGGTACAGATTTCTTCAAAAGTGTAGCCTGAATATATCCAGATGGTTTTAGAACTGTGTTTTTTTACTTCTTTTATAACGGGAAGCAAATCAACTGCATTTTGAAACGGTTCTCCGCCCAAAAGAGTTAAGCCTGCAACCATAGGATTTTTTAAAAAGGAAATAATTTGTTCGGTTTGTTCGTTTGTCCATAGGTTTCCATGGTTAAAATCTTGGTACTCCTCATTGAAACAGTCTTTACAATGATGGGTACAACCGGTAACAAAGACGGTGGTTCGAATTCCTTCTCCGTTTGCAATATCAAATTGTCTGATTTGTCCATAGCGCATTATATGTGTAACACCCGATCCTTAATTTCTTTGGTACGACCTTCATTCCAGAAGTTTTCTCCGAGATATCCGCAGGTACGGCGAATGACGGTAAGTTTACTTCGTTCGGCGTTTCCGCATTGAGGGCATATCCATTGATTTGTTTCATCTACCTTAATTTCTCCATCGAAACCGCAGACGTGGCAGTAATCCGATTTGGTGTTGAATTCCGCATAGGTAATGTGGTCATAGATGTATCGGATCATTGTTTCGATTGCATCGAGATTATGACTCATATTCGGAATTTCCGCATAAGAGATACAACCGCCCGTAGAGCGAGCCTGAAATTCCGCTTCAAAAGAAAATTTGTCGAATACGGAAATCGTTTCACGAACATCAACATGGTAACTATTGGTATAATAACCTTTGTCGGTAATGTCCGGAATAATTCCAAAACGTGCTTTGTCAATGGAACAAAAACGGTTGGTTAAATTTTCCGCCGGTGTTCCATACAATGCAAACCCGATACCGGTTTCTTTTTTCCAAGAGGAGACAGCGTTGTTTAATGCTTCCATAAGTTTAATTGCAAATTCTTTTCCTTCCGGTGTGGTATGAGAAACGCCTTTAATTAATTTGGTTGCTTCGTAAACACCGATATATCCTAAGGATAGGGTTGCATAGCCTCCATACATAAATTTTTCGATTTTTTCATGTGGTTGTAAACGAGCAATGGCACCATATTGCCAGTGAATAGGAGAACAGTCGCTCGTTACATTTTTCAAAAGCTCAAATCGCAGAAGAAGTGCTTTTTTTGCAAGCTCCAAGCGTTTTTCCAAAATACCGAAGAACTTATCTTCCGAATGGTTTGCCAAAATACCGATTTGTGGAAGGTTTAGAGATACAACACCCATGTTAAAGCGCCCATCAAAAACAAATTCACCTTCTTCATTTTTCCAAGGAGAGAGGAAGGATCGACATCCCATTGGACTGTATACATTTCCCTGATAATTTTCGCACATTTTTTTTGCGGAAATGTAATCGGGATACATGCGTTTTGCGGTACATTTTGCCGCTAACTTAGTCAAATAATAGTATTTGCTGTCAGGGTGTACGTTGTGTTCATCAAGTACGTAGATTAATTTCGGAAATGCAGGCGTAACGTATACGTCCTGTTCATTTTTAATGCCTTCATAGCGTTGCAATAAAATTTCCTCTTGAATGTAGGCTGCTTCCCTTTCATATTCGTAGCCGGGTTTAAAGTACATGAACAAGGTTACAAATGGTGCTTGTCCGTTTGTTGTCATTAGGGTGTTGATTTGGTATTGAATTGTTTGGATACCGTCTTTGATTTCTTTTCGGGTTCGTTTCCAAGCAATTTCCTCCGCTTTTTTTACATCCGGTTCAATTCCGTAAACCTCTTTTTGTTCTTCAACAACAGCTGCATAATATTTTTCGTAAGATTTTCGTACAAATGGTGCTAAGATACGGTCTATTCCGTTGATGCTTTGCCCACCGTATTGACCGCTGGCAACTTGTGCGATAATTTGTGTAGTGACAGTGCAGGCAACACGAAACGATTTTGGAGAGTCAATTTTTTTGCCGTTGATTACAGTTCCGTTGGTCAGCATATCCTTTAGGTTAATCAAACAGCAGTTAAACATGGGCTGAATGATGTAGTCCATGTCATGAAAATGGATGGCACCGCTATCATGTGCCTGTACAATATCGGTGGGAATGATAAGACGGCGTGCAATATCCTTGGACACTTCTCCTGCAATCAAATCCCTTTGCGTAGAAACAATTTTGGCATCTTTGTTGGAGTTTTCGTCCAATACGTTTAAATTACTGCGGTTTAAAATACCGACAACATCATCGTCAATTGTATTGACACGGCGTTTATATGCCTGTACCGCTTTGTAGTTTTCATATGCTCTTGCGGTTGCAGGATTGTTGTATTGAATAAGTTTGTAATAAACTTGATCCTCAATCCCGTAAATCGTAATCTCCTTATGTAAGGACAAAGCAAATTCTTCAATTTCAGAAGCGATTTTTTCCGCTAAACCGTCTTCATGCACACCGCTACTGCTGTGCATTGCCTTTTCGATAGCGATGGTAATTTTTTCTTTATCGAAAGGAACCTTCGTTCCATCTCGTTTGATAACTT
>JBGZJG010000071.1:0-12755 GCA_041848665.1 Filifactor sp. | reverse complement strand
CCAAATTTAAGATGTGCAAGCTTGCCGTAAGTTTGGGAGATGCCGAAACCTTAGTGGAGCATCCCGCATCTATGACGCATCGGGATTATCAAGGGGAGAAGTTTGATGAATTCGGACTTTCTGATGCAATGATACGAGTTGCCGTAGGCTTGGAGGACGCAAAGGATATTATGATTGATTTTTATGAAGCGCTGAAGGAAATTTAAACCTAATTTCTGCAAATATATTTCGCAAAAACAATCAAACAAAGAAAGAAAAATGTCTCAAAACACAAAGCGATATGATGTGGTTTTTGAGGCATTTTTTCTTGCCTTTATTTAAAAAATTTCGTATGAAATCGTATTGACATTTATAGTTTTATTCATTAAAATTAGTAATTGAGTTGAATTATGGGAAACTTCAAGTTTACAAATACAAAATGAAAAAAGCTGTCATTTGTCTGTTGCAGACATGGGAAATAATTATGCTTTGAAGTTTGGAATCCCATTGTTTTTGAAGAAAATTCCGTTGTTTCAGGGAGATGTTTGTTGCAATTTTATTTTGAAGAGAGAACAGGGGTATTTGAAGAATTTGAATATTTTGTTTGGAGATTTCTTGCAAGTAAAATTTATTTTTTGCTTGCTGTTAAAGATACTTTGCGAGCAATAGCGCTATTTTTATAGAAAATGATTTGGGAGAAACGGGGGAACGGGTTATGGAAAAAGATATTGTCCAATTAATGAATGTAAATAAAATATTTGAAGATGATGGAAAGCAGGTTTTAAAGGACATTAATTTATCCATTAAAGAAAAAGAATTCGTTACGTTTCTCGGACCGTCAGGTTGCGGGAAGACAACCACATTGAGAATTATCGGAGGATTTACGGAGCAAACGTCAGGCGATTTGATTATTGACGGGAAGAATATGAAGGATGTTCCGGTTTACAAAAGACAGATTAATACGGTTTTCCAAAAATATGCGTTGTTTCCGCACATGAATGTATACGATAATATTGCCTTCGGTTTGAAAATAAAAAAACTGTCCAAAGAGATCATTGACCAAAAAGTAAAAAAAATGCTCAAATTGGTAAATTTAGAAGGATTTGAAAAAAGAGACATCAAATCGCTCTCCGGAGGGCAACAGCAGAGAATTGCCATTGCAAGAGCTTTGGTAAACGAACCGAAAGTTTTGCTTTTGGACGAGCCTTTGGGAGCATTGGATTTAAAACTTAGAAAAGATATGCAGTACGAATTGATTACCATGCAGCAGGAGCTTGGCATTACATTTATTTATGTAACGCATGACCAAGAAGAGGCATTGACCATGTCCAATCGTATTGTAGTTATGAAAGATGGAATTATTCAACAAATCGGAACACCCGAAGATATTTATAATGAGCCGATTAACCGTTTTGTAGCGGATTTTATCGGCGAAAGCAATATTGTTGATGGAATTATGAAACAAGATTTTTTGGTTTCGATTGAGGGAAAAGAGTTTGAGTGTGTGGACAAGGGCTTTGAAGAAAATCTTCCGGTTGATGTAGTCATTCGTCCGGAAGATATTGAAATCACACATACTTCAAAAGGATTGATAAATGGAGAAGTAACCGATGTCGTATTTAAAGGTGTGCATTATGAAATTATCGTGGTAGAAGAAAAGACCAATCGGGAGTGGGTTATCCAAACCATTCATAATGCACAAGTCGGAGAACAGGTCGGTCTGTCCTTTGTTCCCGAGGCCATTCATATTATGAGGAAGGAAGTGCTTTCGATTGGAGAATAAAAAAAGTCTGTTAGCCTATCCTTATACCGTTTGGATTATTGTGTTTACTATTTTGCCGTTGTTTATTGTCGTGTTGTTTTCTGTGACGGAAAAAACGAATATGGGCAATATCTCCATGAAATTTACTTTGGAGCATTACAAAAAGTTTTTCGACCCGTTGTATCTTAATGTAATGAAACGTTCTCTTGTGCTTGCGCTTGTAAGTAGTGTGGCATGTTTAATCATAGGCTATCCGATGGCATATATCATG
This sequence comes from Filifactor sp., assembly GCA_041848665.1. Taxonomy (GTDB): domain Bacteria; phylum Bacillota; class Clostridia; order Peptostreptococcales; family Filifactoraceae; genus Filifactor. Next base: position 10,743 of record JBGZJG010000071.1, on the reverse strand, counting down.
TCGAGAGCATCGAAGGCAAAACGGAATTTGATGGCGCTTTTGTTTGTACTTCCGTTGTGGACCAATTTTTTGCTCCGAACATACGCATGGATGGGTCTTTTGAGAGAACAGGGGCTGGTCAATCAATTTTTAATCATGATCGGACTTATTGAAGAACCTTTGAAACTTCTCTATAACAATGGAGCAGTTGTTATGGGGATGGTATATAACTTTTTGCCGTTTATGGTGCTGCCTATTTATTCCGTATTGGTCAAATTGGACGACAGCCTTTTGGAAGCGGCATATGATTTGGGCGCAAATAATTTGAATGTTTTTCAAAAAGTTATTTTTCCGCTCAGTTTCCCCGGAGTTGCAACCGGATTTTATATGGTGTTTATGCCGGCGGTATCCACCTTCGTTATTTCGGATTTGCTCGGCGGGTCTCATACGATTTTACTCGGCAACCTTATTGAAAATCAGTTCCGAATGGCACGAAATTGGCAGTTCGGTTCGGCGATTTCCGTTATTATGCTACTTCTTATCGTTGTTACGATGGGATATTTTGCGAAAAACGGTACAAAGGAAGGAAGTGGCGGACTGTGGTAGAAAGAAAAAAGAAAAATTTTTTTGCTGTGATATATTCCGGTCTAATCTATCTGTTTTTGTACCTTCCGATTATCGTCATGGTTGTGTTTTCTTTTAATAATTCCAAACACAAGGGAACATGGGTAGGATTTACATTTCGATGGTACCATGAACTGTTTCGGGATAAGGCAATTTTGAACTCCGTTTATACCACGTTGATTGTAGCAATTACCGCTGCGGTTTTGTCAACCGTTATCGGAACTTTTACAGCGGTTGCCATTTCCAATTTGAAACCGAAGTACAAAAATTTGCTTTTGAATTTGAGTTATATTCCGATGGTAAATCCGGATATTGTAATCGGTGTGTCCCTATTGGCATTGTTTGTTTTCTTGCGTATGGAACTTGGGTATTTGACCTTGATTTTGGCACACATTACCTTTAATGTACCCTATGTCATCTTTGCGGTTTTACCGAAGATCGGACAACTTGATAAAAATTTGGAAGAGGCTGCACTTGACCTTGGAGCAACGCCGTCGCAGGCATTTTTCAAAGTGATATTACCGGAGCTTTTGCCCGGAATTATGACAGGCTTTATGCTCTCTCTTACCATGTCGTTGGATGATTTTATCGTGAGCTTTTTCACGACGGGTTCAGGCGTATCGACTTTATCCATCAAGATTTACTCCATGACCAAACGTGGAGTAACACCTAAAATCAATGCGTTGTCCTCTATTTTATTCGTGATTACCATGCTTGGGGTAGGGATGGTGCAGTGGAGAAATTGGAAGGGCGAAAAAGCAAGACAGAGAAGAATTTAGAAATCGGATAAAAAGCATCGTTTTATCAATCGGTCATTTCAATTTGAAAACAACAGAAATAATGCAAAAAAGTTCTTTTTTAAAACCGATTGGATATAAAAGACGAAACCTTATCCATACAATCGAAAACATAGTTGTTTCGACAACTGTTATTTTATAAAAATGATTTTGAAAGGGGTAAATAAATGAAAAAAATAGTAGCATTGGTAATGGCGGCAGTGACCGCTTTGACACTTACTGCTTGCGGGGGAACAAATACAGCCTCCGAAGGCGAAAAAGTTGTTTTGAACGTGTATAATTGGGGCGACTATATCGAACCGGAGCTTTTGGACAGATTTACGTCCGAAACGGGAATTGCAATTAACTATGAAGAATATGCAACCAATGAAGAAATGGTAGCGAAATTGCAAGCGGGAACAACTGCCTACGATGTTATTTTTCCATCGGAATATATGGTGGAGTATATGAAACAAAATAATCTTCTCAAAGAAATTAACTACGATAACATTCCAAACTATGTAAATATTGATGATCGTTTCAAAAATTTGAGTTATGATGAAGAAGGCAAGTATTCCGTACCGTATCTTTGGGGAACACTTGGAATTTTATACAACAAAACGAAAGTGAAAGATACCGTTGACAGTTGGAATATTCTTTGGAATGAAGCATACAAAGGCGACATTGTAATGTTGGATTCTTCAAGAGATACCATTGCGGTAGCTTTATTAAAACTCGGTCACTCCATCAACACAAAAGATTTGGCTCAGTTGGAAGCGGCAAAACAAGAATTGATTGCACAAAAACCCTTGGTGCGTTCTTATGAAGTGGATAATTACAAAAATTCCATGGTATCGGGAGAATTGGCTTTTGTAGTCACATGGTCAGGCGATGCGATGAACTTGATGGCGGAAAATGAAGATTTGGAATATGTTATTCCCAAAGAAGGAACCAATCTTTGGTTTGATGCGGTTTGTATTCCGACAACGTCCAAAAATCAAGAGGCGGCGGAAAAATTCATCAATTTCTTATTAGATCCCGAAGTTGCGGCACAAAACTGTGAATATATCAAGTATTCTACACCGAACAAAGCTGCATTGGAATTTTTGCCGGAAGAAGAAGTGAACAACCCTTATATGTATCCAAAAGAAGAAATGAAAGAACTTGGCGAAGTATTCCTCGACTTGGGAGATTTTACAGAAGAATATGACCGTATTTGGACAGAAATTAAATCTTATTAATGTGAAGTAAGAGATAGCAAATAAACCGCTATCTCTTTTTTCATATTAATAAAATCAAAAAAGATATATCTAAATACAAAACTATATTTTTTATAGTGTTTCGTATATAATATCGCAAAAAGAAAAATATCGTTGAAAATAGATTGCAATAAGATAAGATACTTAGTATAATAAACAAAATATCAGGCAAAAACATAATGATATTATCAGATAATTATGAAAATAATCATGTAAATAGTGTGTATTACAAGCAAACGCAATGATAAAGAAAACAAAGGAAAAAATATTGGACTATATTCAACAAGTTAAAAAAGTAGGTGTCCTAAACAAAATATAAGCTGAAATTGCAGAGTGTATATCGTATAAAAATTAAAAGATAGTATTCGGTAGTTATAAAAAATCAAAATAAAAATGGAGGATGAAACATGGAACAGGGAAAAGGAAGTATTGGCAAAAGAAAAGGTCTGGAACAAGTTATAGGAAAGAAAAAGAATCGGGTAAGAAAAAAAGTAGGAGAGGCACTGTGCTTGGCGCTGTTTGTGTGCATTACGTCAGGGTGTGCCAAGAATGAGGCAAGCATAGCGAAACCGGTGGGAAATACGGACAGCAGCTCAAGCGTACAAACAAGTGATAAGGAAAAAGCTGTTCCGATTTTGGCGGGAGTAGACTATGATGAGATGTTTACGGGAGTAAACGGGGAACGCCAAAAAACCGGAGGGAAGTATGCGACGGTTACCGAAGACGGAGCGGTGCGATGGGACCAAAAGAAAGAATATGAGCAGACACCGCAGGCAATGGAGATGATGAAGAAGGTTACCGTAGATGGAGTCAGTGTCTCTTTGCCAATGAAATTTGAGAATATTACGCAGTTAAATCCGGAGTATGCTATAATCTCTTCCGTCAACTGCAAAAAGATTATTAAGGATGGAGAACTGGCTGTGATGGAGGATAAGAAACGAGGATATTTTCTTGCAGGAATGGAAGTATATGAATCTAAAGGGAAAAAAAGCAAAAGCATTTTAGCAGAACTATATAAATCTGATAGGGGGGGTATCGTGAAGTTAGATATTGATTTGATTAAAGAACATATTCAAGGATTTTCAAATGAAGGATACCATCAGTTACATCAGAGCGATATTCGAGTGGACGGCATCGGACGGGGAAATACGTTTAATGAGATGTATCAGAAGTTCGGAAAACCTTATAAGGTGTATGATATGGAGTCTATCGGGGTGTGGGTCTCATATTCTTACGAAGGTTATCAAAATAAGGAACATAAAAACTCATATATTGTCACTTTTAAGAATGATAAAACGGCGAAGAATCCCAAGACGGGAAAGATGGAAGAGATACAAAACAATATGATACAAGCGGTAGATGTTATCGTAATAGAAGAATAATATCACGAACTTTCAAATTTAAAAGGAGGAAGAAATTATGGAAACAAATGTAATGGATGAGTATACCAAACAAAAGTTGGAAGAACTGAAACAACAATATGGACAACAAGCGGTAAATCAAGTTTGTCGTATCTTGGAAAACGGAAGTGTTACCACAAAAGATGAGATGCTTCAGATTTTTCTAAAGAGTGATTGTTGGACGCAAGGAGATAAAGATGCGGTAGAACAAATCATGAGAATTAAAGTGCCTACGAAAAAAGTCATAAGAAGTCAAGTGTATCAAGGGATTTTAGAAGGAATTGAGATTTCCGGAAATATAATTGATACATGTGAAACAGCGGAACAGCTATTTTTGGCTTACAAAAACCATACGGAGATGAATCGTTTGCGTCAACAAATTGCAGAGCTGGAGGCAAAAGGCAATTTAACGAATACAGAGGCTTCATACCTTAAAGAGTTAAAAATGCAATTGAACAACAATCTTGTAGCCGGAGCGGAGATGGGATTAAAGGCGATATCCGATGTTGCATCCCATGTTCCTGTAATTGGGAATTATGTTTCCGCTCAAGTATCTTTGGGGATTGATCTGATGAAAAAAGGAGCATCTATGCTGGAAGAACATAATCGTCAAATGCAGGAATTGATAGATTGGATGAACGGGCAAGATGAAGGGAGCATTAAAGACAGCGATTTGTGGGCAAGAGTACCGAAAAACAGTGAAATCGCAAAATATTATGAAGAATATCAAATGCTACAAGAGTCCGGAATAATGGATTTATTGCTCAAAAATGAGGAGGATAAAAGAAACTATAAAAGTAATGCTGCCGCTTTTCGGTCAGAATGGACAAAGCTTCAAAATAATATCAACGAAGTAAACTCTAAATTATCAGCGATTGCAAGATATAAAGAAAAAGATAAAGTCAATAACATTCCATTTTACAAATACAATTTGGAACATGGACTGAAAAAAGTAAAAGATGCGCAAGGAGATGTGACCAGACCGTATGACCCGTTGGTAGTAGACTTAAACCATAACGGTTTTGACCTTCATCCGGTGGGAAACGGAGTGCATTTTGATTTGGATGCCAACGGAACAAAAGAAAAGACTTCATGGGTAGATAAACAGGACGGTTTTCTTGTATTGGATCAAAACGGGAACGGAAGAATTGATACAGGCGTCGAATTATTCGGTGAACGGGTTACTTCTAAAGAATGGACAATATTCCAACGGAGCAATCGACGTATTGTCGGAATTTGACGAAAATGGAGACGGAATTCTTAACAGTGAGGACAGCATATTTAACAAACTGATGATATGGCAAGATCTTAATCAAAACGGAATCAGCGAAGAAGGCGAATTAAAAAGCTTGAAGGAACATCGGATTATAGGATTGAAACTGACCGATATTCAAGCACAACAAAGCACCATAGCAGGTTCTACACTTAGAAAAACCATGACCTACCTTTATGAAGAAACCATCACAAATGAAGAGGGAGAAGAGACAATAAGCAAAAAGGAAGGAACGATTGGGGAGTTCCTTTTGGCAAAAGATAATATTGATACGCATGATACACAAGAAAGCGAAGATGCACTCAGTCAGTTGGATCTAAGCAAAGAAGAAGAAGCAGCCTTGTATCATACCATAAAAAGCTTGCCTGACATTCGTTCTTTCGGACGCATGAAACGCTTGCATAATGCCATGGTATTGGATCAAAGCGGAGTTTTGGTCGAATTGGTACAACAATTTCAAAACAGCACAAATAGCACAGAGAAGGAAAATCTGTTGGAACAAATTTTGCTTTTTATGGCAGAAGCAACTGACGTAGATGCGAGCAGCAAAGGACAGTATGCCAATGCAAAACATATCAAGGTGTTGGAACATGCTTTTGACAATCCTTTGAGAGAAGGTGTTTTGGATAAACGACTTGGACAAACTTATGAAGATGCTTATCATGATATTAAGAGCGTGTACTATACGACACTTTCCATGCAGACCGGTTTGAAAGATATGCAGGAATTTTTCTTGGCGAAAGAAAATAAATTGGTTAATATTTCCCTTCTTAATCAATATCTTGGTTTGAAATTATTGGAAGAGGCAGAGAATGCGGACTTTTTGTTTGAAGAAACGACAAAGGTTTTGTTGTACTTAAATTCTCTTGGGATTGAAGGGTTTCATGAATTTAAAGAATATTTCGGAGACCTTTCGACAGACTATCTACACAAATTTGCAGAACTGAATGCCAAACAATATAACGAAAATGGGCAAAACGGAACCGTATATTTGTATACAAAAGGGGTTACGATACATGCGGGAGATGGGAATGACACCATACAAGGAACCTTTAACGGTCGTTCCGGAGATGATTATATTTATGCCGGAAAAGGAAACGATACGATTTGTGGAGGAGTCGGCTCGGATACGTATTTCTTTGAAAAAGGAGACGGACAAGACACCATACACGAAAGTATTACGGCAAAGGATACCAACATTGTTGTCTTTGGAGAAGGCATTCAGAAAGAAAATCTTCAAATAAAACGATTGAACCACAATGATGTGGAACTTTTTATAAAAGATACAAATGACAAATTGACGATTCGAGGACAAATTCAAATGAATGAGAAAGGGGCAATTGATCGATTTTTCTTTTTTGACGGAGAGCAACTTACTTATGAGGAATTAAAAACCATAGCCAACACTTCGACAGAAGGAAACGATTATTTGACCGGAACGAAAGAAAATGATGAAATCCATGCATCAGAAGGCGATGATATCCTTTATGGAGAAGGTGGAAATGACACATTATATGGAAATAACGGAAAAGATAAACTATATGGCGAAGATGGTTCGGATACTTTGGTTGGAGGAGAAAGCGACGACTATCTAAACGGCGGATATGGAGCAGATACGTATCTATTCCGCAAAGGTGACGGAATAGATACGATAGAAGAATATGATTCAAATACCAAAAATGTCGATAAAATACAGTTGGATTACGACGTTCAAAGAGAAGATATTCTCCTAAACCGAAACGGAAATGATTTGGAAATTACCTTCAAAGACAGCAACGACAAAATAATTGTGAAAAATCAATTTTCTTCCGCGTATAATACCGTGGAAGAAATTCGATATGGAGACAGTAAAACAATTACTTTCCAAGAAATGCTCGATGCAACCAATCAAAATAGTCAAAAAGAGCATTTGTTAAAAGGAGCCTACACGGATGACATTTTTGTAGGAAGCGATGAAGCTGATACCATCTATGGGTATGACGGTGCCGATCATCTTACGGGAGGAAAAGGAGACGATACTTTAGATGGAGGGTACGGAAACGATACTTACTACTATAACAAAGGAGATGGCACCGATACCATAACCGATAATTCCGGCGATGACACCTTGAAAGTAGGAGATGGGATCGGTATGGAAGATGTAATATTTACTCGTATTAACGACAGGGATATTACAATGAGTATCAAGGGAACGCAGGATAAAGTCATTTTGAAGAATCAAGCAAATAGTGGAGTAATCAATAAAGTGGAATTTCATGATGGAAGCATTCTGACCTATGATCAAATAAAAACCATCGTGAATACTCCTACTGATCGAGACGATTATATTGAGGGCAGTAATCAAGCAGATACCATTCGCTTGTTGGATGGAAACGATACCGTATATGCAGGAGCAGGGAACGACACCGTCTATGGAGAAGCAGGAAGTGACAAGATATATGCGGGAGACGGAGAAGATGTGCTTGAAGGAGGAACCGGAGATGATTATCTAAACGGAGGGTATGGAGCTGATACCTATGTGTTCCGTCGAGGAGATGGAGCCGATATCATAGAAGATTATGATAGTCGTAGCGAAACGATTGACAAAATAGTATTGAAAGATATCAATTTGGAGGATGTATATTTTACAAAGGAAAGTGAAGATGATATTACAATAAAAGTCAAAAACAGCGAAGATAAGATAACTATCAAGAATGCACATAATATGTATGACAGGATAGAAGAAGTTCACTTTGCAGATGGAAGCAAGGTGACCTATCAGGATATAATGGGAAAAGCATTTGAGTATTTTGGAGATGATGGAGATAATACCATTAAGACTTACAGAACTGCAGATGAAATTCGTGCAGGAAGCGGAGATGATAAGTTATATGGAGGAGACGGAGCAGACAAACTCTATGGAGAAGACGGGGCAGATAAACTCTATGGAGAAAATGGAGATGACCGCTTAGAAGGAGGAGACGGAAGCGATTATCTAAATGGAGGAAGAGGCTCTGATACCTACGTATTTGGCAGAGGAGACGGGGTAGATACCATAGATGATCAGGAGGGTTATTATCAAGATATTAATACAATCCAATTCAAAGATGGAATTCAGGAGAAAGATTTATTTGTTAATCGGATAAATGATACGGACATTGAAATCCAAATTATCGGAACAGAAGATAAATTGATTGTAAAGAATGTATTGAGTTATACCTGCGGAATAAAGGAAATACAGTTTTCAAATGGAACAAAGTGGGACTTGGCAAAAATACAGGATGTCTCCAGAAGAATTACCTATATGACAGGAGATAATGTTATTCATGCAAACACTTATGAAAACTATATTATTCAAACCGGAGACGGAAAGGATCGTATTACTTCGTCAGACGGAGATGATACGATTTATGCCGGAGACGGAGATAATGTTGTAAATACCGGAAAAGGAGAAGATGTTGTTCATACAGGTAGTGGAGCCGATCAAATTCAAACCGGAGACGGAAACGATATAATCTATGCCGGAGAAGGGGAAGATACCATAGAGGCCGGAGAAGGCAACGATACCTTAACGGGAGGAAAAGGAAACGATCGCTTGATAGGAGGAAGAGGTTCTGACACCTACATTTTCAGCAGAGGGGACGGAACAGATACGATAGAAGAAGACCGAAATACATGGAGTAATGATAAAAACAGCATTGTATTTCAAGAAGGGATTACGCAAGAAGATATCACATTAGTGCGAGAAGGAAATAATATCAAAATCAGAGTATATAGCAAAGACAAACAAAGCATTGATAACGAGATTATCGTGAAAGACGGATTTATGGAAAACGAAAGTCGAATGGATAACATCCGTTTTGCCGACGGAACAATATGGAACAAAGAAAAAATTGAAGAAATCGGAAAAACCATTCGTGGAACACAAGAAAATGACCTCATAAGCGGATATAGTTGGGATGAAAGAATGATAGGAAATCAAGGAGACGATACCTACCTATTCGGTTATGAGCAAGGGCAAGATATCATAGAAGAAGAACATACAGAGCAAGCGGAAAATCACATTGAAATAGCAGATGACATTCGTCAAGAAGACATCCAACTCATTCGTCAAGGAGACGACCTTATCGTACAACTGAATGTGCAAGAAAAACATGACTACTACAACCAAGATGAAAGATTACCGAACCTTCCGGAAGGAAGTAAACTCACAGTGAAAAATTACTTTGCAATCCCAAGTGAAATGCAAAATTCACAAAGCGGAAATTTAAGAGACATTCGTTTTTCCGATGGAAGTATTCTGACCAAAGAACAAATCATAGAGCAGTGCAAACATATCTATGGAAGCGTAGAAAGAGATGAACTAAACGGATTTGAATGGGACGACATTATCTATGCCAGCCATGGGGACGATATCTTATACGGAGGAAAAGGAGATGATATATTAGAAGGATATACCGGCTCCGACACCTATGTATTTGATCGAGGAGACGGAGAAGATACCATCATAGACAACATCGACTATCCGGGCAATCCAAGTACCGACACCATAGCCTTCGGAGAAGGAATTAGCAGAGAAGATATCAAGATATATCGGGAAGCAAACAGTCTTATTGTAGAAGTATATAGCAAGGATAAACAAACCGTTGATAACAAAATTATTGTAAAAGATGATTTCAAATACATTCACAGAGCCATAGAACAAATTCTATTCCATGATGGAACCATCCTTTCGAAAGAGGATATCTATCAAGAAAGTAAAGAAATTCTCGGAACCGATGAAAGCGAACACCTAAAGGGATTCCAAACCGACGATATTCTGAACGGGAAAAAAGGAGATGATGTATTAGAAGGACATATCGGCTCCGATACCTATGTGTTTGCAAAAGGAGACGGAGAAGATACCATCATAGAAGTCGATACCGTAGAAAATAACAGCATAGACACCATACTTTTAAAAGAAGATATCCAAGAAAATGACGTTAGAATAAAACGAAAAGGCTATCATTTAGTAGTAGAAGTCATTGGAGAAGAAAATCAATTGTTCAATCGAATCATTGTTCAAAATCATTTTGCAAACCCCTATGGAACCATTGAACAAATCCGATTTGCTAATGGAACGGTATGGACAAAAGAAGAGATTGAAGAAAAAGCCGCAACCATCTACGGAACAGAGCAAGGAGAAACCATTTCATTAGAACCGGGAGACTATCGAGTTGACGCCGGAGCAGGAAATGCAGGATCGGGAATCTATGTATTTGATAGAGGGTATGGACATAATACCATAACCGATGCGGTAGATTACAGCAACAGACCAAGTACAGATACCATCGAATTCAAAGAAGGAATTACCGAAGAAGATATCCGCATTCGCCGAAACGGCTACCACATGGTAATAGAAATCCTAAGTGAAGACAAACAAAGTGTAGACACAAGCATTACCATAAAAAATG
>JBGZJG010000070.1:0-19545 GCA_041848665.1 Filifactor sp. | reverse complement strand
ATGTTCCGCTACATGAATTTCATAATTTGCATTATGAGCACCAACGCTGTAAATTGTACATATTTGAGAACCTTGAACAATCTGAAAACTACAAGAAGAATTAACGGACTTAAAAAAATATATTGACTCTCGAGTTTCTGAAATTCCGGAAGAATCCAGAGTTTTGATTACCGCACACGATGCGTTCAGTTATTTTGCACGAGATTATGGCTTTGAAGTAAAAGGAATTCAAGGTATTTCCACAGAATCCGAAGCTTCCACCAAGGATATTGCCGACTTGGCAAATTTTATTACAGAACACCATATCAAAGCAATTTTCTCAGAATCTTCCGTTCCTCCAAAAAATATTCAGGCGCTCCAAGAAGCAGTAAAAGCGAAGGGACATGAAGTGATAATCGGAGGAGAACTGTTTTCGGACTCTTTGGGAGATGAAGGTACTTTGGAAGGAACTTATTTGGGAATGATGAAATATAATATTGATACAGTTGTAGATGCATTAAAGTAACGAAAAGAAGGGTTTATTATGTCAATTATTACAGCAATAAAAGTGGAAGATCTAACCATTTCATATGATAATCGACCGGTTCTCTGGGATATTGATTTAAAAATTACAAAGGGGACTCTCATGGCAATTGTCGGTCCAAACGGTGCAGGGAAATCCACTTTGATTAAAGCCATGCTCGGTTTTATCAAACCTGTTAGCGGAAATGTTCTGTTTAACGGTATGCCTTACAAAAAAATGCGAAAAAACATTGCCTATGTTCCACAACGAGGAAGTGTAGACTGGGATTTCCCCACAAATGTTTTTGATGTGGTATTGATGGGGCGTTACGGACAATTAGGACTTCTGAAACGCCCTCGAAAAGAAGATTCTCTTTTGACGGAAAAAGCCTTGGAAGAAGTCGGGATGTTATCCTTTGCAAATCGTCAAATCAGTGAACTCTCAGGAGGTCAACAACAGAGAGTTTTTTTGGCTCGTGCTTTGGTGCAAAATGCCGATATTTACATTATGGATGAACCGTTTCAAGGTGTAGATGCAAAAACGGAAAAATCCATTGTAGCTGTACTGCGTCGCTTGCGAAATTTAGGAAAAACGGTAATTGTTGTACACCATGATTTACAAACAGTTCCCACATACTTTGATGAGGTAACATTGCTCAATATCCGTATTATCGCTTCGGGAAATATAAAAGATGCCTTTACTGATGAAAATATCCAAAAAACTTACCGCATTTCCTCTTCAAAGGAGGAAGTATAATGTTACATGATATTCTCGAAATGATTTCCACAGATTTTACGTTCCAAGTAGTTTCCGTCGGTTCTCTTCTACTTGGAATGATAAGCGGTATTTTGGGATGTTTTGCCGTACTCCGTAAGCAAAGTCTTATCGGTGATGCAGTTTCTCATTGTACCCTTCCCGGAATTGCACTTGCTTTTTTGATTACCAATTCAAAAAATATTGAAGTTTTATTGCTTGGAGCTCTCTTGTCCGGTATCTTGAGTATGTACCTCATTACAACAATTACCAAATATTCCAAGCTGAAGTTTGACACATCACTTGCTTTGGTGTTATCCGTCTTATTCGGTATCGGAGTCGTTTTTTTGACCTATATTCAAAAAAATGCAGGCTCTCATCAAGCCGGATTGGAAAAATTTATTTTCGGTCAAGCTTCTTCCCTTCTCAAAAGAGACGTTTATCTTATGATTGGAACAGGAAGTGTATTGTTTCTTATGATTTTCCTCTTTTGGAAAGAATTTAAGCTTGTCTCCTTTGATCCAACATTTGCACACACCATAGGAATTTCTGAACGTTTTTTCGGCGGATTTCTGTCTCTTTTGATTGTACTTGGAATTGTAATCGGACTTCAAACCGTTGGCGTTATTCTGATGAGTGCTCTCCTAATTTCTCCTGCTTCTGCGGCAAGACAATGGACAGACAGACTTTGGCTTATGCTCCTATTATCGTCTTTGTTCGGAGGACTGTCGGGAGTGCTCGGTACAATGGTCAGTTCCTATATTTCAGGAATCCCAACCGGACCAACCATAGTTGTTTTTATGAGTATCATTGTGCTCTTTAGCTTATTATTCGCCCCAAGGCGAGGTTTTATCGCAAAACTTCTGCATCAACGTAACAATCACAAGATTTTGCGTAAAAAATTAGAAGACGAAAAAAAATCAATTTATGCAAAACAACAAGAAATTCAAAAAATGCATATTCAGCAAGAAAATTTTTCTTTTTCGAGTTTAAAACCTTCTCGAAAATCAAAGTTTAAATGTAATAAAAAGACAAATCCTATTATAGTATCAAAAGAAGATGTCATTATTTCTTCAGGAGGTGAACTATGAATTTTTTATCTCCTCAAATACAAATTTTGATGATTGCAACATTGGTTTCGGTTTCTTGCAGTATTGTAGGAACATTTCTTCTCCTTCGCAAAATGTCTATGATGACAGATGCAATTAGCCATACCATCTTACTTGGTATTGTCTTATCCTTCTTTATTACCAAAGATTTAGCCTCTCCTTTGTTGTTGGTAGGTGCCGGCTTTATCGGTGTATTGACTGTCTACTTGGTTGAAGTTATCTACTCTACCAAACTGATTTCCGAAGACTCTGCCATAGGGATTATCTTTCCTCTCTTGTTCAGTATTGCCATCATCATCATCTCCAAATATGCTCGCAACACACACTTGGATGTGAGCTGTGTTATGCTTGGAGACATTACTTTCGCTCCTTACAACAAACTCATAATAGGAGGCATAAATTTCGGTGCAAGAGCAATTTACAGTTCGGGTGCGACGTTTCTCCTCAATTTGATTTTCGTATCCGTTTTCTTCAAAGAATTAAAAATTTCCACCTTCGACAAAGCCTTGGCCTTTGTCTTGGGAATGATGCCTACGCTTATTCACTATTTGCTTATGACATTGGTATCAATTACAATTGTCTCCTCATTTGAAGCGGTTGGCTCTATCTTGGTCATTGCGTTTATGATAGGTTCTCCTGCAACGGCTTATCTTTTGACCAATAATTTGAAAAAAATGTTGCTGTTAAGTGCTTTTATCGGTATTTTCAACAGTGTTTTCGGCTATTTTATTTCCTCTTATTATGATGTATCCATTCCCGGAAGCATTGCTCTTATGACCGGAATTACCTTTTGCTTCGTGTTCCTGTTTTCCGGAAAAAACGGATTGATTTTTCAATGGCTGCGCCATCAAAACAACAAATATGATTTTGCCATGGATACCTTCCTTTTACATTTATACAATCATCCGAACATAACGGAAGAAACCTCTCTAAATACCATAGGAACACATTTGTGTTGGAATACTCGTAAAATCCAAACTATTGCGCATACCCTTCTGAAAAAAGAATACATCTCTTTGGAAAAAGATTGCTATGTATTGACAGAAAAAGGTATGGAACATATTGTAAAAAATTGTGCTTTCATTTTGTAACACGAAAACCTACTACTAAATGCTATTTTAAAATATAAGTTTGTATTAGATGTTTTTTCGTTTTGAGTTTCTTGACTTTTTCTTCGAGCAATATCTTGGAAAAAGCATACCTCATAGAGAGTGGATTTTATTATAACTTTAATCAGTAATTCCTATGAGTAATACTTTTTACTATATCAATACTACTATATTACCTACATTAAGTTAAATAGATATTAATAAAATGCATCGGTATAAAAAATCTTCAAACAAACGAACAAAAAACCTAAATGGCAAAGATATTTTTCTATCCTTGCCATTTAGGTTTTTTATTTAAAATTTAATTTTGCTTTTACCTTAAATTACCTTCCATTCTTTACACCCCGAACGGAATATATCTTGTGACAGAAACTGCCGTAAAAAAGAGAATTGTTACGGTAAAAGTAATATAATCGCTCTTATCGAGCATAATCTCGTTCATTCTGGTTCTTCCCTGACCTCCTCGGTAGCAACGTGCCTCCATTGCCATTGCCAATTCGTCCGCTCGGCGAAACGCACTTATAAAAAGAGGTACAAGCAACGGAATTAAACTTTTTGCTCGTTCCGTTATCTTTTTGCTCTCAAAATCGGCACCTCTTGCCATCTGTGCCTTCATAATCTTATCCGTTTCTTCCAAGAGTGTCGGAATAAATCGAAGAGCAATCGTCATCATCATAGCGATTTCATGTGCGGGAAGTCCAATCTTGCGAAACGGATTTAACAATTTTTCAATCCCATCCGTCAATTCAATCGGCTTGGTCGTAAGCGTCAAAAGTGCCGTACCTGCAACAAGCAGTGCTAAGCGAATGACCATAAAAATACCAAGTGCCGTTCCTTCTTTTGTAACACGAAAAATCCACCATCTTACCCAAACTTCTCCTTGTCCAAGCAAAGCATTGAGCAGGAACGTAATTACGAGAAGCGGCCACATGGGTTTTATTCCTTTGAGCGTATATGCTATAGGAATACCGGACAATTTTACAGTAAAAAACAAAAATGCAATGACAAATACATACGGATAAAACTTATTAATAAAAAACAATGCAGTCATAAATAAAAAGGTCAATAAAATTTTTACACGAGGGTCTAAGTTGTGAACAAAAGACTCTCCGGGATAATATTGTCCCAAAGTAATATCTTTTAACATAATGTATTCCCCCGTTCTTTCATAATTGCCTGTTTCATCTCTTCCAACGTCAAAATATCCTCCGGAATATTCCAACCTTTTGCACGCAAAGCATTAGCAAGTTCCACTACCTTAGGCACTCCCAAACCGATTTCTTCCATCCTCTTTTGGTGACAAAAAATTTCTCTCGGTGTTCCGTCAAATTCAACACTGCCTCTGTTCATGACAATCAAACGATTGACCAAACGAGAAACATCATCCATTGAATGAGAGACTAAAATAACCGTAGTTTTGTTTTTCTTTTGTATTTCCTTGATTTGTGCCAAAATTTCATCTCGTCCGTGCGGATCAAGCCCCGCTGTCGGTTCATCTAAAATAAGTACCTTCGGCTTCATTGCAATAACTCCTGCAATGGCAACACGTCTTTTTTGTCCGCCTGAAAGTTCAAACGGCGACACCTCTTTATACTGCTCATAATTCATCCCTACTGTTTCCATTGCTTCTTTCACACGAGCTTTAATTTCTTCCTTCGTCAAACTAAGCTTTGACGGTCCAAACGCAATATCTTTTTCTACCGTTTCTTCAAACAGCTGATATTCCGGATATTGAAACACTAATCCGACTTTTTTTCGCACATCTGTCAGTGTAATATCCTTTGCCGTAATATCCATATCGTCAATCCATATTTTTCCTTCACTTGCCTTGAGCAATCCATTTAAATGCTGAATTAACGTACTTTTTCCTGAGCCGGTATGTCCAATAAGACCGACAAATTCTCCATCTGCTATTTCAAAATTTACCTTACTTAATGCCCTGCTCTCAAAAGGAGTGCCCGGACTGTAAATATGCGTAAGATTTTCTACTTTAATTGACATAATGCACCCACCATTTCTTCAATGGACAACACGTCCTTTGGAACATTTAATCCCTCTTTATTCAACAAATATGACAATTCTGTCATATGCGGCACATCCAAACCAAGGGCCTTTAACTCATCCACCTTCTGAAAAATCTCACGAGGCATTCCCTGCATAACAACCTTTCCATGATCCATCACATAAATGCGGTCCGCCTCAATCGCCTCTTCCATAAAGTGCGTAATATGCACGATTGTAATATTTTCTTCCTTATTCAGTTGACGAATGGTGCGCATAACTTCCTTTCTCCCGTTCGGATCAAGCATTGCTGTCGGTTCATCAAGTATGATACACTTCGGTTTCATTGCAATAATTCCGCCAATAGCAACCCGTTGCTTTTGTCCTCCTGACAAATTATGTGGAGCTCTCCTGCGAAACTCCGTCATTCCGACCTGCTCTAATGCTTTATCCACTCGTTGGCGAATTTCCGTCTTTTCGATACCCAAATTTTCCGGTCCGAATGCCATATCCTCTTCTACAATACTTGCAACAATTTGATTATCCGGATTTTGAAACACCATACCTGCACTTTGACGAATATCCCATAAGTTTTCTTCCTTTTTTGTATTGTAACCGTCTACAAATACATCGCCTTCCGAAGGCAATAAAATCGCATTCAAGTGTTTTGCCATTGTGCTTTTGCCCGAACCGTTATGCCCGATTACCACGACAAATTCTCCCTGATGCACCTTCAAATTTACATTGTCAACTGCACGAGATGTTTCATTGTCATAAGAGTGATATTCAAAAATCAAATCTCTAACCTCAATCATGACATCATCCAAACCGCTTTGTTTCACTTTCATTTCCAACTCGTATTCCTTCCGTCCGTTTCTTCAATTTTGTCAACACAAATTTCTATACTATAAACCAAATTTAAGAACTCCTTAATCAATTTATATTATCATACTTTCCTACGGAATAAAACCACTTTAAAAGGAAATTTTAGAATTTCCGTTATACAAAATTCTTGTCTTTCCCTTTCAGATATAATATAATGATTTAGTAAAGTGTGATATTGTGTCTAATAAAATCAATATTTTCTTTGTTTGAAATAAAAAATATAAATGACAAGTTCATAACATAGAGGAACAAATTGCTTGGCATATTCCTACGTTTTCCGCTTTACTAAAATTCCGAATTGATTACATACTGATTATATGTGAAAACTCTATTGCCTTGCATTCCATATATCTAAATAGAAATGGGTGAATAAAGTGTTTGAAATATCTTACGAACAAAAGAAACACGCCGAAAAAACATTTGACAAAATACTTTCGCTATACAAAAAAAATCAATTTTCTTCTGCCTTAGCCTTAATTGAAAAAGAACATGATTTATTAGGCTCTGTCCTCAACATGGGAAACCAACAACAATTAAACAAAATTTATGCCATCTGTGCATACGAAGAAATCCAAGAACTGCTTGAAAAAAAGCCGAATTCCACACGTCTTCAAAAAATGATTAATACTTATGTTCCCATGTTGGAAGTCCATTTACCGGAAGATAGAAGAGAACAATTTCATGAACTGAGGGCAAAATTTGACTCTACAAATGTAGCAGCAAGCCCTTCAAAAAAAAGATTTCATAATATTTCCTCACCGGAATATTACAAAAAAGGACAAGATGCTCTTTTAATTATCACTTTTATTGTCGGAATTAGTGCCATTCTTGTCTTATCCGTTCTTTTTATAAAAAACAAATTTATTGTTCAAAATACTTCTGTTCCTTCTTTGCAAGAACAGGAAAATAATTCGGAACAAGAGAAAAATGACCCTACGCCGGAACAAAGTACCACAACAAATTCCGTTGCTTCTCCGCCCCAAAATGTGGCAGAAAATCCTTCCAAAATAAATAATGTACTAACTCCTGAAAATACCGTCACAGAAACCCCTGCGACATCTACACCCGCAAAAAATGATGCACAAACACCGCCGGCGCAAACATCGGATTATATTTTGCCAAGTAGTGAACGTACTTTGACTGAAAATGATATGCAAGGCTTTGACAAACAAAAACTTAACCTTGCAATCAACGAACTCTTTGCAAAACACGGGTATGACTTCGGAAAAGAAGGACATTATTACGAATATTTCCTTACAAAAAATTGGTATAAAATTGATACAAGCATTACTCGTCCCGGTTTGGCAGAAGATAAGTTCAGTAAAATCGAACATGAAAACCTAAACTTTCTGCTGAATTATCGAAGTAAAGTAGAATAAAAAATTTAAAACCACATGTTATGATAAGCTCTCCTTATCGGTTTATCCGGTAAACGGGCTTTACACCATAACATGTGGTTTTTCTATATCAAAAATGCTTTTGTTAAATAGATGAAAACATTAAAAATTAGAGAAATATTAACCATTTAAATACAGACCTGCTCAATATTTGTTTTAAAATATATCTCTTTTGATTTTATTCTCCATTTATATTAATCTAAAATAACTCCCTATCATTCCATCTCAAATTTTTTATACTCTCTTTGTCATCTTCATTACTTTTTCGTATAAAACAAGCAAAAGTACTACTGTCAAAATGCCCTCTGGAAGCATATAACTTGCATTATATCCTATCGAATATCTAAGCGGATACATACCCGCCGGTGCATAAGACCCCCACAAAACAACTCCCGAAAACACAAGAATAGCAAACCTCAAAAAAATTGCAAACGTCGCTCCCAAAACCGCCTTTATTCTCCCGTTTCCAAATATCCCTGCAATACCAAGCATGCCAAACGGTAATACATAATCCAAAAGAATGGACAACAGTTGGATAGAAAAACCTCCACTTAACAAAAATTGCATCACTCCATAAATAAAAGCCACCAACAATCCTTTTTTTACACCCCATCTGCATGAATACAAAATAATCGGAAGCATACTTCCTGCCGTAACAGAACCTCCCTGCGGCATTTCAAAAACCTTCACATAACTTAATACCGTTGCCAAAGCAATCAAAACGCCACCTTCCACAATCGGTTGTAACTTGCTGTTTTTCACAATCCTCACTCCTTCTTTGTTTTTGTACCGAATATCTATGAAACAAAATTCTCTTGGTATTCACAATGTAATACAACTCCCAACAACAAATAACTACATGCTTTTATCCATCCTGCTTATGTAGTTATCATAAGGAAGTATCAACTGATTTCTGCACTTCAAAAAGCTATAATAAAGACAGATGCCCGTTCTTACAAAGTTAATCCCTCTTATACGAAACACGCTATAAAATGATATTTTTATACAAATCACTCATGAAAACTATAATAAACGTTACTTTTTGTAATGCTCGTATCGTTTCTTTTCTTTTTCATAAGGAGACAACTATATGTTATATTTTAAAATTGTATTTCGTATTAAATTTTTGCACAAAAAACCGCATACGGATATGCGGAACAATTCGGTACAACTTGCTACGCCGGCATTATCCGGATCAGCTTAAGGGTCGGAACCAAGTTCCCTCTCAGCAAAAAGCTCCCCTGTCATCTGTATGAGTTTTTGTGTTATATCCTGCCAAAATTGCACTTCAAAATGGTGAAAATCTACAAACAGTCCTGTAAAGTCTCTCTAAGCTTCTATGAGAGTACTTTCCCATCCGATTGTTCTGAACCATCTTCCAAAATACAGTCCTTATACTATCTTCAAAACAAAACTCAATAATTGTGTAAAGCCACAAATCAGCTCCCCAATTAAATTATAAAAAATATCACATGAAAAAATTGGGTAGCCGATACATGAAAAATCATATCATTCATTTTTAAATTTGAGATTAGCATTACATGACAAGATACGCTATAATCATACTCTAAAACCGCTTTTTTTTCTACTGTTTTTATTTATTTTTACGACAAAAATAGCACAAAAAAACTCCATGCTATTTATTCGCACAGAG
This sequence comes from Filifactor sp., assembly GCA_041848665.1. GTDB lineage: Bacteria > Bacillota > Clostridia > Peptostreptococcales > Filifactoraceae > Filifactor. The sequence goes on along the minus strand of JBGZJG010000070.1, from coordinate 10,135 downwards.
TTTCCTTCCATAATACACTCCCATCTTTCCCACAAAAGATAGGCGTGTATCTTGTTTTAATATTTTAAGCAATTTCTTGTTTAAGGTTTTTATTCCAAAAAATTAATCATTTCTTCTTCTCTTTTGGTATCTTTTATATACTATGCCTGTTATTGTTTTCCCATCTCCGGTTGTTGTTTGGCAATCAAAACTAATCTTGCATTTGCATACTCATAACTACATGTGGATAATGTTAATAATTTGCTGTTTTCTTCCAACTCTTCACTGTTTTGATACAAAATGCTGTTATGAAAGGCTTGCAGATAGCTCCTTGCATTCATATTGTCTCCCCAAGTAAGATGGTGATTGAACAAGAATAACATATTCTCATCTTCAAGATTCATAATACTTACGGCAATCACTTGATAATACGCTATTTCATCTCGGATTTTAATTTCAATCATCGGTTTTTGATCAAAAAAACTTTTTTCCTTGTAACGTTCCAAATTATGAAACATTTTCGCACTTCGCATATGATGCCCGTACAACACGAGATTATCTGGAAGCTGATCCAAGTTATTTTCATAGTCGGCAAAAATACTTCCTCCCGGATATTCTTTTTTTTCAACATCATGTTCAAGATAGTAATCATTATCCGTTCCTTGGACAAACGGATAGTCGATTTCTGCTTTCGGTATAACAATTCGACCTTTGATATCCGCATTAATTGCCTGCATTCGATCAAGATTTTGGTTGAAGTTTTGAACATCTATTTGTTGTTCGGTCAACGGCTGCACATTGTCATTCTGTGTCGGCAAAGCATTCTGCTCATCCTTATTTTTTTCAGAAAGTTCATCTATTTGACGAACAAGCTTGGCATTTGCATCTTCTCGATAATAAACAAAAATTTTGTAACTGCTATACAAAAAGACAAGCAACGAAAGAAACAGCAGTACCCTTCGTATGTTTTTATGAAGTTGTGCTTTATTCATCTTTTTAACTCCTTGCTATATGTTTCTATTGTTTATTCCATACCCGTTCTTTTCTTTTTTACTCATTTTTTGAATGCTCCGCTTATTATTTCCATATTTTTATACTGACCCTCAACGAATAGGAAACACCTATGAAAAATATAATAAATGCCACATTCTATACATTATGCTTTTTTATTTGCGAGTCATATAAAATACATTTACAAGGTTACATAATTTCATTCTTATATCATGGCAAGTGTGCGACTTACACCGTTTTATTGTAGGTTGGTATAATACAGAAAAAGGGAGTGCTGCGCAAGGACTTCCACATCCTTTTGCAACACTCCCTCTCCATTTGGTTTCCTTCCTCCTTACATCTCAACTTCAATTACTTCTTCCGTTTTGCTTACCAACGTTACTTCTGCAAGTTCTTTCAAAACGGAACCATCCGAAAACTGAAATACATTCTCTGCCAAAATATGTTGCGCAAGAGATTTCACATCTTCTGCAACAACCGGTTTTTTCGGATACGGCAAGGAAAGCGAAAACTTCTTTCCATTTGTCTTTACAAACGTCACATTTAAGGTTTCTACCATGTTTTTTCACCTCCTCTCATAAACCTGCTGCTTTGAGAAGCCGATATTTTCAGAAATACATTTGTTCAACAAGCATTTTTCCTGTTTTCGTTCTCTCAAACAAACCCTCCTTCATTTTATGGAATGTTGCAGGTTTTGCTCTCTCCAAGCTTTCTGCTTAGCTACTCTGCAATTAATTCTTTGGCATCATTTCGCTGTACTTTACCGGTATGGTTTTGTAGCTGAAAGACCTTCTCTCCGAATGCAAAAATTACATTGTCATTCAAATCGAATTTGATGTTTGCAAAGCTTTTGCTCTTACGAGCGGTTTTTCCTTCTTCGCCCGTCGGCAATTCATAAATCAGTTTGATTGCCGTTGCTTGATTTTTTACTTTTGCCATCTCTACCGCCTCCTTTCACTCCCATATATGCACGAGTACCTCAAAAGGGATACAACTTTTTTTCTTTTTTGAGCAAAATGAGAAAAACTCCTTGCAAATCCTATCCTTTTCACTTTCACTTTTACTTTTTAATAGAAATGCCATGTTCAACCTACGTTATCTTCAAAAGATGAAATTTTCTCCCCTTCATTTTTGCTTTTTTAAACGAAACACTCGATAAAAATATAATTTTGTATTGAATGTTTTTTCGTTTCTCACATTTTAACCGACTTCATTTCTTTTCCTGTAATTCTTAGCTTCATCTTTTTACAACATCTCACCTTCCTCTAACGAGGGAGCTGTCGACATAGTCGACTGAGGGAGAGATACCTTTCTTTCTCTTTTCTTTTATCTCTAAAAAGAAATCTTTTATTTTTTAGTAGCTCTTTTCAAATTTTGATGTATATATTATAATAGAAAAAAAGAACATATGTTCTTTTTACAAATTTAAGAAAGGGGTTTTTTATGAATCAAACGCAAGATGTATCCGCAAAAATTTTAGCTTACCTTCATTCGACAAATACAGAGGAACGTAGCCTATTCTTGGAAGATATTCTTACCAAATTACGTCCAATGTTACTCGCAAGATGTCGCTATTATTTCGGCTATTTTACGGAAGATTTGGTTCAACAAGGTTATGTGCGACTGATTGAATTAATTGACGCATATGATGAATGTCGAACGGAAGTCCCCGTATTGGGTTATCTCAACAGAATGATGGCATGTTATTATTTTTCACTCAATCGCAAATTACGAAAGGAAAAGGAGAGGAATTTTTCTTTAGAAGAGGAGGTTTTGGAAAACATAAGAGATGATGCGGAAGAAGAAAGAGTGTTTCAAAATGATGTACAAGAGTTGCTGAAGGTTTTGAACGAAAGAGAATATATTTTAATTCGAGAGCATATTCTTAGGCACAAAACCTTGAAATCGGTATGTGAAAAAATGAATATTTCTTACACATACGGCAAAAAAATCAAACAAACTTCTCTTCGTAAAATGAAGTCAGTACTAAACAAATAAAACCTGCTCATATTGCTACGATATCCACACAACGGTCTTATACCATGAACGAGCTGATTAACGACGAATATTAGCTGTTCTATTTTCTATACATTCAATCTCAAAGTTAACGGCTTGGATACGTTTTAAAAGGATATTTTACAGTGATACGTTATTCGGAATACGAAATCCTATTTAAAAAGACACTCTTATTTAATCATTCTAACTATACAAACGAATTAGCCTATATTTTTTAGGTGGTTATTTCATTCGATAGTAGTATAAGCAACTCCATTATATGATTCGATTTTCGTATTACTCTATTATATGGTCATTTCTAAACAAATTATGATAACGGTTTTATTCGATTTTCAATCATAGGATTAGAAAAAATGTGAAACAAAAGAATTCTTTAAATCAAAAAAGCACTTTATCGGTAGGAATTTTTCTCCTCTACCAATAAAGTGCTTTCTTTTGGATTTTTTATGCCGTTTCCTGTGATTTGTCTGTTTTTTTACGACGTTTGTATATAGTCGGCTCTGCCATATTGTCGATACATTCTTTTGTGATAACGACCTTTTTAATATCGTCTCGTGACGGAATGTCATACATAACATCCAACATGATACTCTCTAAAATGCTTCGAAGTCCTCTTGCACCGGTTTTTCTTTCCAATGCCTTCTTTGCAACAGCTTCCAAAGCATCTTCTTCAATTTCAAGTTCAACATCATCAATTTCAAAAAGTTTTTGATATTGTTTTACAAGAGCATTTTTTGGTTCTTTTAAGATACGAATTAATGCCGCCTCATCAAGATTGTCAAGTGCAACGACAACCGGTACTCTGCTGACAAATTCCGGTATCAAACCGTATTTCAAAAGATCTTGCGGTTCTACCTTGCTATAAAAAGAGCTACCGTCATCTGCAACTTTTTTTTGCGTTTCCGTTCCAAATCCCATGGTACGTTCGCCTTGTCTACGTTTTACCACTTCTTCAATTCCATCAAAGGCTCCGCCCAAAATAAAAAGAATATTGGTCGTATCAATTTGAAGAAAATCCTGATGCGGATGTTTTCTTCCGCCTTGAGGAGGAACATTTGCTTTTGTTGCTTCAATAATTTTAAGAAGCGCCTGCTGCACACCTTCTCCCGATACGTCTCGAGTAATCGACGGATTATCAGATTTTCTTGCAATTTTATCAATTTCATCAATGTATATAATTCCCTTTTCAGCACGTTCAATATCAAAATTGGCTGCTTGGATAAGTTTCAAAAGGATATTTTCTACATCTTCTCCCACATATCCCGCCTCCGTCAAAGCGGTTGCATCAGCAATTGCAAAAGGCACATTCAAAATTTTTGCCAATGTTTGTGCCAAAAGCGTTTTTCCCGAACCGGTAGGTCCAAGCATTAATACGTTTGATTTTTGCAGTTCAACCTCTTTATCATTTTTTCCGTTCCCAACAGGACTGTTAATGCGCTTATAGTGGTTATATACGGCTACTGCTAAAGATTTTTTGGCTTGTTCCTGCCCAATAACATATTCATCCAAGGTCGCTTTGATTTCATGCGGTTTTGGCAAACCTGTAATCTCATCGGTAACAACTTGTCCGAATTCTTCATCAATAATATCTTGACACAGACGTACACATTCATCACAAATATAGATATCCGGTCCTGCAATCAATCTTCTTACCTGCTCTTGACTCTTTCCGCAAAAGGAACACTTATATTGTTTCTTTCCTTCTTGTGGCATGTATTACACCTCTTTCTTTTTTCATAAACGATTACTATCTTTTTGATAAGCTTTCTTTAAGGTTTTATAAACTTTTTTCGATAACTTTATCCACCAAACCATATTCCATTGCATCTTTGGCATCCATAAAGTTATCTCGCTCTGTATCATTTTGAATTTTTTCCAAAGTTTGACCTGTTCTTTCTGCCAAAATCGAATTTAATTTTTCTTTCATTTTTAAAATTCGTTCTGCTTGAATTTTAATATCGGTCGCTTGTCCCTGTGCTCCGCCAAGCGGCTGATGAATCATAATTTCAGAATTCGGAAGTGCATAGCGCTTTCCTTTTGTTCCTGCGGCAAGCAAAAATGCTCCCATAGATGCCGCCATTCCTACACAAATAGTTGACACATCACATTTGATATATTGCATCGTATCATAAATTGCCATTCCGGCAGTTACAGAACCTCCGGGACTGTTGATATAAAACATAATGTCCTTTTCCGGATCTTCCGCCTCCAAAAACAACATCTGCGCTACAATCAAAGATGCAGTCACATCATTTACTTCTTCCGATAAAAAAACAATTCTATCTTTCAAAAGTCTGGAATAAATATCATAACTTCGTTCTCCACGACCGCTTTGCTCTACTACAATAGGTACATATGCCATGTCAATCTCTCCTTTTGCTTTATTTTGAAACTCCCCTATATAATAAGGAATTTCCATATCTTTTTATTTTTTTAATTTATCGTTTGCTATTTCGGGTTTTATACTATAAAAATAAATTAGAAACCTGATTTAAGAAAACAACACACAACCAAATACGAATAATAACATTGTTCTTATTTGAAAGTAATATTACAATCTATTCTGTTTTATTTTCAAGCATTATCTCATGATACCACATATCACAAAAAAACGTAATAATTTTACATTTTTTCACAAAAATTTTTCTCATTTTACAAAAAACATGCTTTTATAAAACAAGTAACGCTAAACACTATTTAAAACATAGATATAATGTAAATGGTAAAAAAATAGAATAACATTAAAAAAGCAGACTTTATGATACCTTTAATCAATGATTCGTATAGATACCAAAACCGAACAACCCTATCAATAACATAAATACATTCTCAATCAAAACAATTCTATCGTTTTAGAAACAATACCCTTATTTTCTGTTGTATAAACATTTGCTTTTTCAAGTATAAGAAAATTTTATTGTTTCGTAATAAATTGATAAAAGGATTTTTTTTCTACAAAATATATAGAAAAAAATCCTTTTTCTTTCTCTTTGTCTTTTTCATAATAAATTATGGAAAAACCACTTTCCTTTCGTCGTAACCTATACTACGGAAAGCTGTCAATGAAATTGACTGAAGACGAAATATTTTATTATTTTACATTCTATTTATAACTTACTCGTTATTACTTTGCAGCTGCTACCAAGAAATCTACGGTCTTACGAATACGAATGTTATCTTTCAAAATCCCATTGTCCGCTTCTCCGATCAATTCTTTGATTTTTTCCACTTCCATCTTGTAGAGTTCAGCCATAGTTTGGTATTCTTTTTCAAAATCCGTTTCATCCACTTCAATTTTTTCCACTTTACTGATTTCGTCCAAAACAAGACTGTTCTTTACTTTCTTTTCCGCTTCTGGTCTCATTTGTTGTTTCATATCTTCCATATTGCTGTTTGTGAAACGGAAATAATCTTCCAATTCAAGACCTTGATATTGCAAATTGTGTTCAAATTCATGCACCATACTGTCCAATTCATCATCAATCATCACACTTGGAACTTCCATATTTGCATTTTCAACTGCTTTGTCAATGACAGCATTTCTATGTGCCATCGCAACGCTTTTTTCCTTACTTTCATAAATTTTTGCACGAATATCAGCCTTCAATTCATCTAATGTATCAAAATCACTAATATCCATTACAAAATCATCATCCAATTCCGGCAACTCTTTTTCTTTGATTTCATGAAGTTTTACGGTAAATACCGCCTCTTTTCCTTCCAAATCTTTCGCTTGATAATTATCAGGGAAGGTTACGGTAATATCTTTTTCTTCTTCCAAGCTCATTCCTGCAACTTGTTCCTCAAATCCATCAATGAAAGACTTAGAACCTAATACCAAGGTATGACCTTCCGCTTTTCCGCCTTCAAATTCTTTTCCGTCAATTTTTCCGTTAAAATCAATTACAACACTGTCGCCCTCTTTTGCCGGACGGTCTTCAATGGCAATCATGCGAGCATTTTGTTCTCTTTTCTTCTCTAAATCAGCTTGAATTTCCTCATCCGTTACAGAAACTTCTTCTTTTGCCACTTCAAGACCTTTATAATCTCCCAAAGTTACTTCCGGTCGCACATATACGGATACAGTCAAATCCACATCTTCTCCCGGATTAATATCTCCAAGTTCTTCAATTTCCGGACGAGATACAATATTTAATTCATGCTCCAAAACGGCATTGCTGAATTCCCCCGGAAAGATTTCATTTAATGCGTCTTCATAAAAAATTCCCGTACCATAATAAGATTCAATTAATTTACGAGGTGCTTTTCCCTTACGAAATCCTTGAATAGGAAACTTTGCTTTATTTTTGCGATATACCGTATCAATCGCTTTCGCAAAATCTTCTCCCTTCAATACCATTTTCAAAGTAACCAAACTGCCTTCTTTTTTCAAAACTTCACTCATTACAAACTTCCTCCTGTATTTATCTTAATATTTCTTCTTATAGAATACATCCTTAAATCAAGTCATCTTCTCATCTCTGTATAACAATAAGATTTTTTCTTCTACAATTTATCAAAATCTCACTAACTTTATAAGTATATCATGAAATATATATTTTTTGTAGAAATTTTTGTATTTTTTCAGAGCTTTTCTAAAAAACGAAAAAACATCTAATACGAAACGATATTTTTATATAGTGTTTTGTATAAATATCCCTCAACAAATTTATAAACACATTTATATAAGTTCATCAACAATGCTTATTTATCCGTTATTTCATTCGATTTTTACAGGATATCATTCTGAAATAAACTGTCTTATGATTGAAAAAGAAAAACACCTACACAACAAAAAATACAAAAAAATATCTGCCGAGAACATTTCCCCGACAGATATAAAACAATCCATTTTTAATATATATGCGATATACTGTGATTTTTATATAATTTTTCCAAATTTTATGCCAAACCTAAAATAATTGCTCCTACTAAGAAACCGATATTAAGTACAGTAATAATAACCAAGAATTTTGCAATATATTTCAGCCATTTATCATATGGTACTTTTGACATTGCCAAACCACCCATTACGATACCGGATGTCGGTGTAAAGAAGTTCATAAAACCGGAAGCGGATTGATAAGCCGTTACAACCAAAGAACGGGAAACACCTGCAAAATCCGCTAACGGTGCCATAATAGGCATAGACATGGTTGCCAAACCGGAAGAAGATGGAATTAAGAAAGACATTGGGATATAGAACAAATATGTGAAAACAATAAACGGAATTTTTCCGAAATTGTTTAACAACAACTCTCCATAATGAAGAATTGTAGCAGAAATATTACCGTCATTCATAATAACCGTAATACCACGAGAAATTCCCAAAATCAATGCAACCGATACGATGTCACTAATTCCATCCAAAACACCGTCAATAATTTCCTGCTCCGTCAATCCTGCTACCAAACCGATAACAATTCCTGAGAATAGGAAATAAATAGATAATTCATGAAAAGACCAACCCAAAGTAGGAAGAAAAGTTACTCCAAAATCGGAGAAAGGAATAAGTGCATACACCATAAATGCAAATACCAAAGTAAATAATATAAATGCCGCTTTTAATCTTGTTGTAAATTCATAAGCTTGATAAACATCTTCATTGCTTTCTCTTAAAAAGTACTGCATATTTTCTTCATACGTATCATATGTCAAAGATTTTTCAGGATTACGTTTCACCTTATTGGCATAATACAAAGTATAAGCAATAACCAAAAGCATACCGACTAAAAACATAACTCCTCTAAAAATCAAACCATCTCCGATAGGAGTTTCCGCGAAGCGAGAAGCTATCCCCGTAGCAAACGGATTTACCGTTGATGCCAAACAACCCATAACCGAACCCATCAAAATAATGGAAGCCGCCGTAACCGTATCATAGCCTGCTGCCAAGATGACCGGCACGATCAAAGGATAAAATGCAATCGTTTCCTCACCCATACCGTATGTCGTTCCACCAAGTCCGAAGAAGAGAATTAATATGATGATCATCATAGTTTCCCGTCCTCTTAGACGGTTAACCATGGATATAACCGCTGTATCTACAACATTCGCTCTCATAACTACACCAAGAAAGCCACCAATCATCAAAATATACATAACTACGTCAATACCATCTTCAATCCCTTTAACCGGTGCAGCCAAAACATTCAATATTCCTTGAGGTGTACTGTCCGTCTGCATATAACTGCCCGCAACCGGTGCCATTCTTCCATTGCTTTCCATCAGTATATACTTTCCTGCCGGAAGAAACCATGTAAGTACCGCCATAATTGCAATTAATAAAAACAAAATTGTAAATGCACTTAAACTCTTTTTCTTCTTCTCTTTCATGTCCTTTCACTCCCTCTTCCTAAATAAAATTAACATAATTATATCCAAATACTTACTTTAGATATCCCGCTTTTTGCAATTGATATAAAACATAAGCCATTTCCTCTTTTGTTAATATATCATGCGTTCCGAATTTATTTTTCGACTTCGGATTCATCCAACCTTTTTGAATGAAATACGCTACCGAAGCTCTTGCACTTCTTGGAACCTTTGAACCGTCCGAATATTTCATCAAAGCTTTCGTTCCTTCTTTTGAAAAATCTTTTTTCATCGCTTTTCCTAAAAGATGCGGAAGCTCCCAACGATAAAAATACTTTTTCGGTCCGAATATTGTATTTCCGTTAAAAGTATACATATATCCAGCTCCCATTGCAACTGAAACATCTTTATAATAAGGGGCCGATTTGCTTACATCGGAAAAATGAATTTTCGCCTGCTTTTCAAAACCAAAAGCTCTATTCACCATATAAATAAATTCATACCTCTGAATATTTTTTTTCGGAGAAAACTTACCGGACTGTGTCTCATAAGCATATCCCTTACGAACAGCATTATCAATTGCTTCTTTCGCATAACTGTTCTGATAATCATTGCTTGCAGAAGGAGCTTTGTCTTTCTGCGGCTGCGAAGCGGATTTATTTTGTTGCCCTTTGTTTTCAGTCGGTTTCACCGGCGTATTTTTCTTTGTCTCTGCTCCCTTTGCAGGCTTATTTCCGGTTGATTTGCTCGGCGTATTTTTCTTTGTCTCCGTTCCTTTTGCAGGTTTATTTCCGGTTGATTTGCTCGGCGTATT
>JBGZJG010000069.1:0-12731 GCA_041848665.1 Filifactor sp. | reverse complement strand
TAAAATACATGGAACGATTTGTTATTTAGAAACCTTTTTTATCCCAACTTTTAACGATAAAGCAAGAAATAATGAGAGAAAATGAAAGAGGGAAAAAATGATTGAGATATTGAGTGCATTCTTGCCGAAAGATAGAATTTATGAAATGGAAAGCATGAAACGGCATACGTCATTTCGCATAGGAGGACCTGCTGATTATTTGGTAGAGGTGCAAAGCGAATTGGAAATAAAAAATTTGGTTACGGCACTAAAAACAAAGGGAGTTCCGATTTTTGTTATGGGGAACGGAACGAATCTTTTGGTCAGCGACAAAGGAATAAGGGGTGTAGTCATTAAGATAGGCAGTGGATTTTCAGAGTTTCATTTTGAGGGAGAAACCGTTTATGCACAATCCGGAATGCTGCTTTCCACATTGGCAAAACGGATTTTAGAACAAAGTCTGGAAGGCTTTGAATTTGCAAGCGGAATTCCGGGAAGTATCGGTGGAGCCATAACCATGAATGCAGGTGCATATGGCGGAGAAATGAAAGATATTGTAAAAAGTGTCAGAGTACTCAAGCAAGATGGAATGATAGAAGAAATTCCCGGAGAAGAAATGGACTTTGCATATCGAAACAGTAAAGTGATTTCAGAACAGCTCGTTGTTTTGGGAGTAACGTTTCGGCTAAAAAAAGGAAACAAGGAAGAAATTCAAGATAAAATGCAAGATTATACAAATAAAAGAAATACCAAACAACCGGTAAGTGCGGCTTCTGCAGGCTCTACTTTTAAGCGTCCGGAAGGATATTTTGCAGGAAAATTGATTGACGATAGCGGACTGAGAGGAGTTTGCCATAGAGGAGCACAAGTTTCCGATTTACATTGCGGTTTTGTCATTAATAGAGATAATGCAACTTGTCAGGATATTGTAGAATTAATCTCTTTTATCAAAAAAACCGTCTACGATAAGTTCGGAGTATGTTTGGAGGAAGAGGTAAAAATTGTCGGAGAAAAATAAATGGATACAGACAGCGGAATATCATACGCATACTTTTTACAGTGACGGAAAAGGAACCATGGAGCAAAATGTATGTGCGGCAAGAGCCTTGGGAATAAAAACCATAGGAATTTCCGACCATGGGTATCGTCACATGGGGTTTGGGGTAAAATACAAAAATTATCCTAAAATGAAAGAAGAAATCCTCAAACTCAGAGAAAAATATCCTGATATGGAAATTCTTTTGGGAGTAGAGGCAAATATTTTGGACGATACAGGCTTGATTGATGTAGATGACTATATTTTGCAGTATGTTGATTATGTTTTGGCAGGCTATCATTTTGGGTCTTCGGTTACAAAATTCAGAGGAATTCGAAATCATGTCTGCAATTTCTTGAAACCGCTGAAAAAATTTGAGATAGAATATAATACACGAGCATTAATCAATGCTATGAAAAGAAATGATTTGTTTATCCTAACTCATCCGGGAGATAAGGGGATTATTGATACACTTGCTGTGGCAAAAGCTGCTCAAGAAACAAATACAGTGCTTGAAATCAATGCACATCATCCCAATCTTTCATTGGAACAGTTGAAGATGATAAAAGATATGGAGTTGAAATTTTCGGTGGGCGCCGATGCACATTATCCCGAGCATGTGGGACAACTCCAAAGAGCCTATGATAATATAGAACAATCCGGTCTTTCGATTGATAAAATCATTAACTTGGAAACACGAAAGCAGCAATAAGAACTGTATGTAACTTCAAATTTCATTCAAAAAATTGCTGATAAAAATAGGGAACTGTCTTTGGAAAAGAAAATGTAAAGTGGATTTTGAATAAACAAAGTAACTTTATGGAAATGGATTTTTGCAAAAATAATGTAGCAGAACGGAAAACGTGCAGAACACAGGTGTTTTTGCGTAGTGAGAAGATAGAATAAGAGGAGAGCAGCATGAAAACAATCATTGTTACGGGACTTTCCGGTTCCGGCAAAAGTGAAGCTATGAACATCTTTGAAGATATGGGGTATTATTGTATCGACAATATGCCGCCCGCCCTCATTCCAAAATTCAAAGAGCTCAGTAAAAGCTTTGGAGATTTGGAAAAAGTTGCCTTGGGAATAGACATTCGAGGGTCCAAGTTTGTAGAAGATTTTCATGCGATTGAGCGAATTTTAGAAGAAGGAAAGCAAGAGTTTGAAATTTTGTTTTTGGAAGCAAGGGAGGAAATTCTTGTAAGACGATACAAAATGTCACGTCGAAGCCACCCGCTTGCACCGAATCAAAATATTTTGGAAGCAATTAAAGCCGAAAAAGAAAAATTAAAACCCTTACGGGAAACAGCCGACCATATCATAGATACCAGTGATACCGATACACGTCGCTTACGGGAGCTTATCATCAAACTTTATCAAAATACGGAAGAAAAAAAACAAATTCATCTGATTGTCAATTCATTCGGTTTTAAACATGGTATTCCAATTGACTCCGATTTGGTGTTTGATGTACGCTTTTTACCCAATCCCTATTACATTCCGGAACTGAAAGAAAAGACCGGAAACGAAAAGGAAGTGCAGGAGTATGTGATGAGCGCAAGAGAAAGTCATGAATTCATGCAGCATTTGACAAGTATGACGGATTTTTTGATCCCCAATTACATCAAGGAAGGAAAAACGCAACTGATGATTGCCATCGGATGTACCGGAGGGAAACACCGCTCTGTAACCATCGCCAACAAATTGTATGAACATTTGGAGAAAAATGGTTATAACGTTTATAAAAATCATAGAGATGCATTAAGATGAGGATAAAAAAATGAAGAAGGAAGAAAAGAAGAAAATAGTTGTATTGGGCGGAGGAACCGGTCAGGGAAACTTGCTGAGAGGATTTAAGAAAAGAGAAGATATTGAGCTTACCGCAGTAGTTGCAGTCTCAGATGATGGCGGAGGCTCCGGAGTTATTCGGACCGAAATGAAGATGCTTCCTCCGGGAGATATCAGAAACTGTTTGATTTCTCTTTCCAATATGGACCCTACCATGGAAAAGTTGATGAACCATCGCTTTAATTATGGAAGTCTAAAAGGACAAAATTTCGGCAACTTATTTATTTTAGCGCTGAATGAAATTTTTGGAGATTTTCAAATTGCGATTGATCAAGTTTCCGACATGATTTCCGTAAAAGGAAAAGTTTTACCGGCATCTCCCACTCCCATTCGTCTCATGGCGACTTTAGAAAACGGAAACGTGGTAATCGGAGAATCCAATATTGGAAAAACTTGTTTGCAACAAAACACATATTTGCAAAAAGTTGAAATTATTCCGGAGAGACCGGAGGCAACAGCGGAAGTTATCACCAAAATTCAAGAGGCGGATATCGTTATCATAGGGCCGGGCAGTTTATACACAAGTCTTTTACCGAACTTGCTCATTCCCGATATTCGTCAGGCAATTTTTGAGAGCAAAGCACATAAGTTGTATATTTGTAATCTTATGAGCGAAAATGGAGAAACACACCATTTAAATATTTATGACCATGTTGAAATTTTGCATCGAAATGTTAACGAAAGATTGGATTATGTCCTTTTAAATACGCAAGTGATTTCAAAAAAAATCGAAGACAACTACGACCGAGAAGACAAATACATTTTATATCCCGAACATGACGATATTCGCAAAATTAATGCCTTGGGCATACAAACCATTGTCGGTGACTTCATTGTAGAGACACAATACGGAGCAATTATGCATGACAGCGAAAAGGTTGTAAAAATAATTTTGGAGATTTTAAAGAAAAAAATGTAAAAATTTTTATTTTTGAGATATAATGATTAGTAATTATATCTTTTAGGAAGGATAGAGGAATTTGTTAAAAGAAGAAATAAGTTCCGGAGGCGTAGTTGTATTTAATAATGCTATCCTGCTTTTGAAAAAATTTAACGGCGATTGGGTATTGCCCAAAGGAAAAGTCGAACCCGGTGAAACGAAACAAGAGGCCGCTCTTCGAGAAGTTCATGAGGAAAGTGGAGTAAAAGCCGAGTTGCAGGAGTATTTAGGAGAGATACATTATACCTATAAGGAAAATTGGGACGAAAACAAATTGGTACACAAGACAGTGCATTGGTATTTGATGACTTGTAAAACGATGGATACCCTGCCTCAAAAAGAGGAAGGTTTTGTTGAAGCAAAATTTATCCACCTCAATCAAGTTGTGAATTTGGCGAAGTATGATGACGAAAGTGCAATTATTGCAGTTGCGTTGGACAAATTGAAAGGCAGGAAATAAAAGTTGTCTTTCTCTACGGAAGTCAAAAATAATTTGGCAAGAATAATTCCGGAGACAAAAGAGCAGCAAATCAGTGAGCTTTCAGGAATTATTCGCATGGGAGGAAATATTCGCTTTGTGGGAAACGGACTGTTGTCCTTTGTCATTACCATCGAGAACCCCGCTGTCAGCAGAAAAATCATTCGTATTATCAAAACGAATTTTCATACAGACGTACAAATTCGTGTCAATCGGAATGAAAATTTGCGAAAACGCTTTTATACCTTGGAAATACCGGACAAAAACAAAGCCAATGATATATTGGTAAAAACAGGTATTTTGGAAAAAGAGGAAAACTGGTTTCGTTTGACGAGTAAAATCTCCGAGCATATTTTGCAGTCGGAAAAGAATACGAAAGCATACATTCGGGGAGCCTTTATCGGAGGAGGTTCGATAGCGGATCCGGATAAGTTTTATCATCTGGAATTTGTGACGGGAGACGATGAATTTAGCGAGTATTTCAAAGAATTGCTCAATAGCCAAAACTTAAGTGCCAATGTTACCAAGAGAAAAAATAATAATGTCATCTACATCAAAGACAGCAACCAAATTTCTGCCTTGCTTAGCTTGATGGGTGACTTTGAAAACACCTTCCTAATTGAAAATATAAAACTTACAAAACAGATTAGAAACAAGGTAAATCGACTTGTTAATTGTGAAACCGCCAACTTGGACAGAACAGTGAGCTCGGCGGCAAAACAAATAGAAAGCATAGAATATATTGAAAAGACAGTGGGATTTTCAAAACTTCCGGAAGATTTAAGGGAAGTTGCCGTTTTGCGGCAAGACAATCCGTATGCCAGTCTAAAAGAGTTGAGTGAACTTTCGCAGTCGCCGTTGGGCAGGTCTGTAATCAACTATCGTTTAAAAAAAATACAAAAATTTGCTGAAAAATTAAAGGAAAAAAGAAAGTGAGGAGAAATTCTTATGTTAACAAAATCCTTTGAAATAAAAAACAAACTTGGGTTGCATGCCAGACCGGCGGCATTGTTTGTTCAACAATGCAATAATTTTATTTCCGAAATTAATTTGACAAAAGATGGAAAGAGCATTAATGCCAAATCCATTATTGGAGTCATGGCATTGGCGGTAGGAAACGGAGACATCATTGAAGTAAGTGTAGAAGGAGATGATGAAGAAAAAGCATTGGAGGAAATCGGCATCTTTTTTGAAGAAAAAATGGAAATGGTATAGAAACGGTAGAAAAGATAGAATGGCTGTAAAAACGCTTTATCGTACCTTCGGAAAAAGTATCGCAGTACGATAAGTGAACAAAAGGGGAGTAGCTGCAAAAATTTGATCGACAATACGGAGAAATCCAGGTCAAAACCTCTCGAGGAAGCAAGACCTTTGTTTAGACGAGATGAGTTTAAGCAAAGGTCTTTTCTTTGCAGAAAAATAATATTAGGAGGCGGAAGGATTGGAAAAACAACAATGGTACAAAAAAACGGTACAGGAGACACTGAACTTTTTTGAAGTTTCGGCATCTACCGGCCTAAAGGAAGAACAAATTCGTGCGAATACGCAAACCTATGGGCTTAATCAACTCAAGGCGGAAGCGAAAAAAAGCTTTATGCGAAAACTCTTGGAGCAATTCAAAGATTTTTTGATTTTAATTTTGCTTGCGGCAAGCATTGTTTCTTTTGCAGTCGGAGAAAAAACAGATGCGATGATTATCATTGCTATTGTCATCATCAATGCTTTTTTGGGCTTGTACCAAGAAGGTAAAGCGGAAAAAGCCATTGAAGCCTTACAAAAAATGGCGGCACCTAATGCAAATGTTTTGCGAAACGGAAGTCCCGTTTCCGTTCCTGCGGAACAATTAGTGCCTGGCGATATCGTCATTTTAGAGACGGGAGACATTGTTCCTGCCGACCTTCGTTTAATCGAAAGCTCTAATCTTAAGATTGAGGAGGCATCTCTAACGGGAGAATCCGTTGCCGTAGAAAAAACAGCAGAGGCTTCTTATACAAACGAGGTACAGCTTGCCGAACGAGAAAATATGGCATATTCTTCCACCATATTGACCTATGGGAGAGGGAAAGGAATTGTCGTAGAAACCGGACACAATACGGAAATCGGAAAAATTGCATCTATGATTCAAAGTTATGAGGAAGAGCAAACCCCGTTACAGAAAAAGCTCGCAAAACTTGGAAAAGACCTCGGAATTATCGTTTTGGGAGTTTGTGCAGTTGTGTTTGTGGTTGGTATTTTGCGAAAATTGCCTGTGCTCGATATGTTTATGACCTCGATTAGTTTGGCGGTTGCAGCAATTCCCGAAGGACTGCCTGCGATTGTAACCGTTGTACTTTCCCTCGGTATGGGCAAAATGGCGGAACGAAATGCGATTGTAAAAAAACTTCCGGCGGTAGAGACGCTTGGGACAACAACCGTTATTTGTTCCGATAAAACCGGCACCTTGACACAAAACGAAATGACCGTTGTAAAAGTATACGTTGATGAAAAAGTTTTGGACGTTGAAGGCGAAGGATATGAAATGGAAGGAAGCATAAAAGACGGAAATGAAATTGCCGATTGCGACAAAATTCCTTCCCTAAAAAGATTGCTCGATATTGCACTTTTGGCAAACGATGCAAAGTTGAAAAAAACAGAAAACAATAAACTCGGAGTTATGGGAGACCCTACCGAAGGAGCACTCTTGACCTTAGCAGGAAAACAGGACATGCTTTCCGAGGAATATAACGAAAAATATCCTCGCAGAAATGAATTGCCCTTTGATTCCGACCGTAAGATGATGACAACCTTTCATGAAAACATTGGTGCGGACAAAATCGTTTCTTTCACAAAAGGGGCGCCCGATATTGTACTGTCACACAGCAAATATCTTCTGCAAAAAGGGGAAGTCATCTTATTGACGGAAGAAAGACGAACTGCAATTTTAAGCATGAACAGCAATTTTGCTCAAAATGCACTGCGTGTTTTGGCAATGGCATACCGAAGTTATGAGACCATGCCGGAAAAAATAAGTATCGAAACCATTGAACAAGATATGATTTTTGTCGGAATGGTCGGAATGATTGATCCGGCACGTTCTGAGGCGAAAGAGGCGATAAAACTTTGTAAAAAAGCGGGAATTATTCCGGTTATGATTACCGGAGATTACAAAGAAACCGCCTTTGCAATCGGAAAACAGCTCGGAATGGTAACAGAGCCCAATCAGGCGATTATGGGAGCAGAACTTGATGCATATACATCTGAACAGATGAGAGAGCTTGTGAAGGAAAAACGAGTTTATGCCAGAGTTTCACCTGAGCATAAGGTGAAAATCGTAACCGCCTTGAAAGAAAACGGCAACATTACCGCTATGACCGGTGATGGTGTAAATGATGCACTTGCAATCAAAAAAGCGGATATCGGAATTGCGATGGGAATTACCGGAACAGATGTGGCAAAAAATACCGCTGAAGTTATTTTGACCGATGATAACTTTGCCTCGATTGTGGATGCAGTAAAAGAAGGAAGAATTATTTATGCCAACATCAAAAAATTTGTTTCCTTTCTTTTATCCTGTAATATTGGCGAGATTTTAATCGTATTGCTCAGTATCGTGATGCAGTGGCCGGTACCTATGCTGCCCATTCAGTTGTTGTGGCTCAACCTTGTTACCGACAGCTTTCCGGCACTTGCCTTGGGAGTGGAAAAAGGCGATCCTGAGATTATGAATGAGCCTCCGAGAGATCCGGATGAACCGGTTTTGGATAAAGTAACCTTCCGACGCATTATCATACAAAGTATCGCAATTTGTGCTGCAACGTTAAGCGCATATCGTTACGGATTGTTGCACTATGCGGATAATTTGGCAGGAGCAAGAACCGTTGCGTTTGTTACACTGATTACAGCTGAACTTTTGCGCTCTTATTCTGCGAGAAGCGACAATCATAGCATCTTTAAGATTGGAATTTTTTCCAACAAAGCATTGATGCTTGGAACGGTATTCTCCTTTGGGATGATGTTTGTGGTTGTTTATGTTCCCTTCCTACAAACCTTGTTTAAGACTGTACCTCTTGGATACAAAGAATGGAGCATTGTACTGCCGTGTGCATTTATTCCTTTCTTAGTAGGAGAACTGTATAAAAAATTTTTTGTGAAGAAAAAATAAAATTTTTACTGCCTTCAGATCAAAATAAGGCTATTTTGATAAAGAAGAAAAATAAGCTAACTTCAAGCAAAAGCAACAATATCATTTTGGGAAACGGTCATACCCGTTCCTTTGTTGCTTTCATATACAAAACACCTATGAAAGATAGCATAAAAATCACCTTCTATAAGTTATTCGGTGTACCATATTTTTGGGGAGCAATACGAAAAAGTATATTTTTATAAGGGTAATTCGTATAAAGTATGGAATGACTATTTATTTGATACAAAACACTATTTAAAAATATTAGTTTGTAGTAGATGTTTTATTTTGATCGGCTTATTTTTTGGACTGGTTTTCTCGGCTCCCTCTGACGAGGGAGCTGTCAACGCAGTTGACTGAGGGAGAGATATCTCTCTTTATCTTTCCTTTATTCTTTTTTCTCCCTCCGAGTTTTGCATAATCCTTTATGTAAAACTCGGATAGAAGCAAGCAAGAACTTCTCATACGAAAGAGCTTGGAAAAAGGATACCTCGCAGAGAGTGTATTTTATTATGAGTTTAATCAGTGATTAGTATTTATCGGATAATCGTATCAGTATCAAATCATAAAAACCCGATACCTTCTCAAAACATTAAAAATGTTCAGAAAGTATCGGGTTTTCATTTCTCCCCTTTTAAGTTTTGCATAAACAATTATTTAACCTTAATTTGATGGAATTTTTTCTTCCCTTTGCGAAGCATGATGATACCGTCCTTCAAGAAAGAACTGTCAATTATCGCTTTCGGATCAGAGATAATCTCATCATTGACTGATACCGCATTGGACACAACCAAACGGCGTCCCTCGCTGTTGGAAGGAGAAAGGCCTACCGTTTTCAGCAAATCCAAAAGACCTATTCCATCGTCAAGCTCCTCTTGCGTAAATTCCGTAGTCGGAGCATTGGCACTTGCCGCACCTGCACCGAATAATTCTCTTGCCGCCTCTTGTGCCTTTATCGCATCTTCTTCACTGTGAACAATTTTTGTAACCTCAAATGCCAAAACCTCTTTTGCCTTATTGATTTCAGCACCCTCCAAAGCGCCCAAACGTCGAACCTCGTTCATCGGCAAGAACGTAAGCAGTGCCAAGCATTTTTCAACCGAAGCGTCCTCAATGTTTCTCCAATATTGATAAAATTCGTAAGGAGAAGTTTTTTCCGGATCAAGCCAAACCGCACCCGACATGGTTTTTCCCATCTTCACACCGTCAGAGCGTGTTAAGAGTTTGAACGTCATACCAAATGCAGGCTTACCTGTCTTTCGACGGATTAAATCCGTTCCCGCAATGATATTCGACCATTGGTCATCTCCACCGAACTGCAAACTACAACCGTACATCTCATTTAGCTTGTAAAAATCATATGCCTGCATAATCATATAGTTAAATTCCAAGAAGGATAGACCCGCCTCATTTTGCATACGAGTTTTGAAACATTCCGCAGTAAGCATACGATTTACCGAAAAATGCACCCCGATATCACGAATAAACGGAATATATTCCAAATTTAGCAGCCAATCTCCATTGTCGACCATAATTGCCTTGTCGTCTGAAAAATCAATAAACTTAGATAATTGTTTCTTAAAACATTCACTATTGTGTGCAATCGTCTCCTTTGTCATCATGGAGCGCATATCCGAACGGCCTGACGGATCACCTATCATTGCCGTTCCTCCGCCGATTAAAATAACCGGCCTGTGTCCTGCAAGCTGCAAATGGCGCATTGCCATAGCTTGCAAAAAGTGTCCTACATGCAGACTGTCTGCGGTTGGGTCATATCCCGTATAGAACGTTACTTTTTGAGAACCCAAAAGCTCTTTGATTTCTTCTTTGTGTGTCGTTTGAGCAATAAAACCCCGCTCCGAAAGCACATCATATACATTTTTCATCTTCCAAACCTCCATATTTTTTTTGGAATAAAAAAACAATCCACGCCTGTTCTCAAAACAGGGGCGAATTGTCACGGTACCACCCTGATTATGCCCGAAGGCACATCTCATTTGTCCATAACGCCGACTGCGTGTCTCCTACTTTTCGTTCAAAGACAGACTCCGAAGGGTATATTACGAAACTTTTGTCAATTTTCACCAAACATTGACTCTCTGCACAAAAAGGATTTCGCTTTTCTCTTCTTCAACATCATAATAACCATGGATAGCCAAACCATCGTAAGATAATTTTTTCAACCATCCATTGTGAAATTAAAAAATAGTTTAGTACATCTTTCTCAAAAAGTCAATCGAAACGAAAAAAATGTTTCCTATTATTTACAAATATACACAAAGCTACAAATATCAATCATTGAAAAATGTCATACAAAAAGGATTTTGGCATTATCGAGTAAGTACATAGGTGAAAAGTGGAAATGAGCGAACAAGTCAAATAAATGCAAAATATTTGAACAATCCGCAAAACAATGATAAGATAAAGACGGATAGCCGATACAGGCGGTTTGCCCTCTTATAAAAAGGGGGTGATGGTATGACAACATTTGAGACGCTTTCAATCATGATAGCGTATACAATGATGCTTATGACCATAATTACCCTAATTTTTAGAAATAAAAAATAGGCAATAAAAAACCACCCGTAGTCACACCTGCAAGTGGTTTCAAGAAATTAAACCATATTAAGGGCGAACCGTCTTAAACGGTCGGCTATCCTTACATATAAAGTACCACAAATTCATACCGTTGTCAAATAACAAAGCCGCAAACCATCAACAACTCAAAAATGTCATACAAAAAGGATTTTGGCATTATCGAGTAAGTACATAGGTGAAAAGTGGAAATGAGCGAACAAGTCAAATAAATGCAAAACATTTGAACAATCCGTAAAACAATGATAAGATAAAGACAGATAGCCGATACAGGCGGTTTGCCCTCTTAATAAAAAGGGGGTGATGGTATGACAACATTTGAGACGCTTTCGATTATGATAGCGTATACAATGATGCTTATGACCATAATTACCCTAATTTTTAGAAATAAAAAATAGGTAAATAAAAACTGCTTGTAATGCACTACAAGCAGTTTGAAAAAATTGCACGTAAGGCAACCGTCTTAAACGGTCGGCTATCCTTACATACAAAATACCACAATCTCCCACCAATGTCAAATAACAAAGATGGAAATAATCGACAGCAGTATTGTGTTTGGAGTTTTTACGAACCTAAACTTCCGTTCTTTTATTGCTTAATTTTTTTCTGTTGACATGTAGCATTATCGTATCAAAAAAAGCTGTCTTTCTTTTTTTCTCTCCTATTTGCTGTTTTTTGAAAATTGATTATTCCAAGAAACATGATATAATAGTGCCTATGTAAAGAAACAAAATGGAAAATAATAGGAGGAAACAGACAATTTATAGGAAAACTGCTGTAAAAATATAACGAATCCACAGTGTCTACAAGAAAATAATCAAGAAAGGAAAATGTGTAGTGAATTTCCCTATGAATTCATTATACAGGAGGAACAAACATGGACGATAGTGCCGGGAAGGGATTACCAACCTTTTTAAAACCGCCGCTTGGAATGGCAGCCAATAATCAGATAGGAGTAGGGAGAAAAAACGTGCGTATTGAAGAAGAAATAGATAAAGAAGAAGTATTGACCAAAATTGTCGAAAACCAAGACATCAACGTTACTGAATTGGAAAAAGACATGATTTCCAAAGTTTTGCGATTAAACGAAACCAAAGCAAAAGATGTTATGATACCCAGAACTGCCGCCTTTGCCATTGATATCAACGAAGATATCGGCGAAGTGCTCGACCAAATCATTGAAGAACGGTACTCTCGTATTCCGGTGTATGACAAAGACATTGATAACATCATAGGAATTTTGCATATCAAAGACCTCTTTGCCCAAGTACGCAAAGGCAACCTTGAACTCATTAACATTCGGGGAATTTTGCGTGAGACCTACCTTATTCATGAATACAAAGCACTTGATGAGCTTCTCCTTGAAATGCAAAAACAACACCAACCCTTTGCCGTAGTAATTGACGAATACGGTGGATTTTCAGGAGTGCTGACCTTGGAGGACATCTTGGAGCAAATTGTCGGTGACATTTCGGACGAAGATGATGAAGACGACCAAACCGAAGAAATCATCAAAATTAGCGATACCGCATATAAAATCGACGGTTTGACAAGTATTCAGGATGTTAATGAACAACTTGACCTTGAACTTCCCACAGACGTAAACGAAACCATGGGCGGATTGCTTTTGGAAGGATTGGGACAACTTCCTGAAGGAGAAGGCGACCCGACCGGCATACAAATCGGCTAAGTC
>JBGZJG010000068.1:0-3688 GCA_041848665.1 Filifactor sp. | reverse complement strand
TATAATTATTGCTATATATTAAAGCAGCTTGAAAAACCAAGCTGCTTTAATATATAGATTGCTTACAGTTTTTTATTTGATTACTACTTCGTTTTCTGTTCCAGTAATCTTATATCCAAATTTCCATAGATCTTGCAGTTTGATATATTTATGTCCCTCTTCATCAATCAATTGTAGCTTTTCAGCCTTTCCATTCATTTTTACAACAACATCTTTTTTCATATAACTTGTTCCCTCTTCTCCAAAGTCAACATTCTTAAATCTTCTGTGATGCTTAAAAATATCTGTCTTTTCGATTGTTATGCTATTTCTACTATAATTACAGTGCATCCATTCTCCATTTCCTACATAAATGCCAATATGATTTACTTTCTTACGGAGTTTCGCAGGATCATGCATAATTCCTATATCTCCAACCTGTAAGTTTTTCACAGGTTCACTCTCTTGCCATTGATAATATGTTCCATCTGGAATTCTCAGTCCGGCAGATAGATAGCAATATCTCACGAACCCTGAGCAATCTAAATAGGTTGGTATTTGTGGTGGAATGGCTTTTGCACCCAGTTTATACCGTACGCCTTTAAGCTTCAGTTTCTTTCCTGTTTCTATGATTTTCTGTCTTTTTTGCATCTTACTTTCCTCCGGTAAGTTCATCTAAAATATCTTTTTCCCATCCTGATGTGTTGTAGTATCCGACGACTAAGTCAATTAAAGAGGATAGCTCTTCATCCGTGATGGGTATGTTTAATTTTTTAATATATTCCACAACTGCTTCTTTTTTTAGTGCTCCATTGCCAGAACCTTTTATCTGCTCAATGACCTTGATGGCGATGTTAGTCCAAAATACAACATCTTTATTTACTGTACCGTCAGGATTTTTAGATATTTTTTGTAGGAAATTTTTTAATTCTGGGATAATGTAATAGGAAATCGCCGACATTAAAATAAAAATTGCAATTTGAAATAATTTATAATACATAATTTATTCTCCTCTCTCTTCTTCATTTTTAAAATGAAATTTTGTACTATTTTTGATTTTAAACACATTTTCTGCTGCTGCTTTTGTTGAATAAAACCCAAGTCCGATTTTTGCAAAATTTAATGTTTCTACAACTAAGGTGTCAAGGTGCGTTGTATTTTGCGTTTTGTTTATAATATATATGCTGAACAGTATAACTACAAATGCGGTTAACATAACAAAAAACATTATTTTCTTGCTAAACTCGATTGAATTTTTCTCTTTTTTCTGCATTGCAGCTTTTCGTTGACGTGTAATCTGCCTTTTTTCTGCTGTTGTTAAATCCATGCCTTTTCTCCCCCTTTATGCAAAGCAACAAAAAAGAGGGTTTCCCCTCTCCTGTTGCTCTCTTTTTGATGCTACTCTTGTGTAACATCTACTCCTTGTTCTTTGCAATACGCAATCACTTTTTCGCGAAGATTCCATTTTGTAGGAATATCTTCCAAAGTAATTTTTCCCGCAAGGAGTTCTCCTGCAAATAATCTTACTAACATAACCTCCGCCTCCTTTCTTCTAAAAATTATAGTAAAAAGCAAATAAAACATGTTATTCGCCTCCTGCTAACATTTGTGCAAGTTCTACAATAGAACCTTTCGCAACTTCCAACTCTTCTTTTAATTTTTCTGTTTCCGTTTTCGGAATTTCTATATACTTTTGTTTTAGTTTCTTTTCTTCTTCATCCCAGTAGGTTTCTGTAAAAAAACTTTCTTTATATGGTAATTCTTCTACTTCGTGATACTCGTGTATCAACTCCTGATGAACAGTTTGAAAATCATATACTTTTTTGCCTTCTTTTTCTTTTGTAAATCTCACTAAATATTTTGCCATGTTTATCCCTCCTTATTTTTCTGTTGCTACAAGCATATCATAGCTACCATAGCGACCTGCTTCAACACGTCCAATTATTTTCAAAGAGTTTGAAAATTCTATAACATTTGATGAATATACAGTAACACTATCTTGCTTATGTGTAAGTAAAACGCCACGTCCCGAAGATCCTATCAATAATCCGGCAACGTTTCCTCCGATGGCAAAATCATCTTTATTAATTCTGCGTCCATCGACATACAATTCAATAATTTCCATCTGATTATAAACAGATAAATTTCTAACTATTCCTGCATTGTTCTGAATATCACATAAAGTTACAATTATAGGTACTTGTGCATTGCTACCATCGTTTTTTCTTCCTATAAGCCCACTTTGCCATTCCGGCAAGCCTTTAGATGAAAAATAATGTAGCTTTGTATACTGTCTACTTCCCACTCTTATCCACTCTCCTTCTACGAGTACTTCTAATTTGCCGTCTTGACTTCTGAATTGAAATCCTTGTATTTGTTCGGCTGTTGTTGCTGTATCTGCTCGTTTTGCACTTTCTGCTTTTGCCAATTTTCCGAGGTATCTATCATCGTGATTATGTGCTGAAGGCGGAAAGCTTGCCGGTATGCCTGTCAAGTCGCTATATTTTCCAGTAAACGCTACTGTTTTTAAGTCTTTTAGATACTTTACTACTTTTGCAACGACAGTTTTTAGTGTATCTTTTGTGGTCGGTAGTGTTCTTTCTTGCAAATCCACAAATTCAATTTGTTTTTCCGAAACATCAAGATTTTCGACACCTTCTGTTACTTTTTGTTCGATATTTACAAATGCATCATCGATTTTTTGATTGTCATCATTAAAATCTACCATCTTCGGATACTCATTTTCCTGCCATTGGTTTAACTTAAGATTTTTTGTTTTATTTTGTGATGGCACTTTTTATCCCTCCTTACTCTCTATACTCTGTAAATTGTTTCCAGTTTAAGTTCAAGCTATCCCACTCTTGCCAAGTTTTGTTGTAAGAATCGAATTCCGCCCATGTCATATAGGTAAATATATATTCTATAACTAAATGTGCCGGGATTATTTGTGAGAGTATCTTTTTGAAACCTTCCACATTTGCAGGAATACCTCTTGTTCCAACAAACTTGATTTTAACTACATATTTTGCATTGTCTTCAATGACTTCAACCTCTCCATTCGAAAAGGCAGCCGCTACACTTTTTATCAGCTCTTTTGTTGTTGTAGCTGTTCCTCGCATTTTTGCCTTTATAATCTCTCTGCGGCGTTGATAAGAAAGCGCCTTGTTTATTTCAATACCAAGTTTCCTCTCCCATAACTCAAGTCCCCATGTAGCAGTGTCTACAAATAGCTGTGCAAACACATCTTGTATGCTACAATGTAACTGCGAAACTTCTATTCCAAACGTATTTTGCAGCGTTTGCATTTCTTTTATATTGTGCCAATAGTGCGGCAAATAGTGCATTAAATCTATAATTTCGCATTGCATTATGCAATCACCTCGATTTGCACAGTTGTTAGTGCAGGTATTTCTTCTTCTGTTAATTCAACATTTGCATTTTGGTTGTTTAGTTTCAATTCTGTATAATCTAATATATCCGGCATAGACAGTAAGATACTTCCAATTTTTGCAACAGAAACATAGTTAGCGTTAAAAGAAACGGTCTTGAAATAGTCTTTTAATGCACTTGAAAAGCTATCTTGAATTGTTTGTAGATTTGCTCCCTTTATCGTCTTTACTTTTGCACTAATAGTAATTTCTTTGTTTGTTGCACTTGCAATTGTAACGGTTGCTCCAACCGGTCTAACCTCTTCGATGTGTTCTTGCAC
>JBGZJG010000067.1:0-7613 GCA_041848665.1 Filifactor sp. | reverse complement strand
TATTAAAGGGAGGCGTAAAAATGATTAGATTTTCAATGGTAGGAGCTGCAAGTAACGCCGGTGGAGAAATGTTAAGAATGATGATTAACCACCCGGAAACAGAACTTGCTTATGTTGCGGATGGTTTTTCAGCAGGAGCACAAATTACAGACATCCATCCTGCACTTCAAGGATTTTATGATGCAATTCTGTTATCTGACAGCGATGAAGATTTAGAAACAATTTTGAATGCAACTGATGTACTTTTCTTAGCAGTAGATCCTGGAAAGGTATTCCCAATTGCTGAGAAAGCATTGGCAAAAGGCGTTAAAGTAATTGACTTTGGTGCTGATATTCGTTTCAGAGATGCTAAAGTTTGGGAACAATGGTATAACGTAAAATGCGATTACCCGCAAATGTGCAGAGATGCAGTATATTCCATTCCTGAAATTTGGAGAAAAGACATCAAAGGAAAGAGTTTGATTTCAAACCCGGGTTGCTATCCGACAGCATCTGCATTGGGATTGTATCCATTTGTAGATAATCACCTAATTGAAAAAGACAGCATTATCGTAGAAGCGATCAGCGGAACAACAGGAGCAGGAAGAAGACCTGACTTTGCGAAGCTTCATATGGTACAAGACGGAAACTTCAAAGCTTATGGAGTAGCAGGACACAGACATACTCCAGAAATTGAGCAAAGTATAGAAATGATCGGTGGAGAACCTTCAAAAATCATTTTTACACCGCACTTGGCACCGATGCCGAGAGGAATTCATGTAACGATTTACGGAAACTTGAAAAGACCTATGACAGATGAAGAAATTTATGAAATGTACTTAAAATATTACAAAGATGAGCCATTCGTATTCCCTCACAAAGCAGGAGATTGGCCAAATACAAAATGGACAGTAGGAACCAACCATTGCCACGTTGCAGCAGCTTATGAACCGAGAACACAAAGAATTATCATCTGCTCTGTAATTGATAACATTGGTAAGGGTGCTGCAGGACAAGCTATTCAAAATATGAACATTATCTTCGGATTGGAAGAAACAACCGGTTTGGTTAGACCGCCGATGTTCCCATAAATTATTGTAAAAAAAGATTGATTAGGAGGAAAACCTATGAGCAATTCATTTCGTATAATAGAAGATGGAGTCATTACTACTCCACAAGGATTTACTGCCGGAGCACTTAGTGCAGGAGTAAAAGGAAAAGTAACGGAAAAACCGGATATGGCAATTTTATTTTCAGAAGTACCTGCTGTTTCTGCAGCAATGTTTACTACAAACAAATTTGCGGCAGCACCGGTTGTTTACGGAAGAGAAGTTTTGAAAAAAGGAACTGCACGTGCTATCGTTATCAACAGTGGTAATGCAAATGCTGCAACAGGTGTTGAAGGTTTGGCAAATGCCGGAAAATTAGCACAATGCGCAGCAGATCATTTGGGTGTAAAACAAGAAGAAGTTTTCGTTTGCTCAACAGGGGTTATCGGAGTACAACTTCCTATGGAAAGAATGCTTGACGGAATTAAAAAAATCGTTCCGACTTTAAGCAAAGACAACGGACATATTGCTGAAAGAGCAATCATGACAACTGATACTGTTCCAAAAGAAATGGCATTGGAATTGGAATTGTCCGGTGGAAAAATTGTAATCGGATCTATGGCAAAAGGTTCCGGAATGATTCACCCGAACTTGGCAACTATGCTTGGATATATCACAACAGATGCTGTGATTTCTCAAGATGTATTGCAAGGAATGCTTCGTAAAGCAGTAGATAAGAGCTACAACATGACAACCGTAGATGGGGATACAAGTACAAATGACAGCTTGATTGCCTTGGCTAACGGAATGTCAAAAGTAGAAGTAAATACAGAAGAAGATATCGAAAAATTCTATGAAGCAATTGAATATATCTGTGTTGAAATGGCTAAGAAAATTGCAGCAGACGGAGAAGGAGCTTCTCACTTGCTTGTTGTAGAAACAAAGAACATGAGGACACTTGAAGATGCAAGAAAAGCTGCAAGAGCAGTTGCAGGCTCCACATTGTTCAAATGTGCAATCTTCGGAAAAGATGCTAACTGGGGACGTGTTATCTCCGCAGCAGGATATTCAGGAGCAGAATTTGCTACCGATAAAATTGATGTTGCTTTGGAAAGTAAAGCAGGCTTTATCGAAGTTATGCATGCAGGTGCAGGACTTAAATTTGATGAAGAAAAAGCGGCTACTATTTTGCAAGAAAAAGATATTACCGTATATCTTGATTTCCATGATGGAGAAATCGGAGCAACAGCATTTGGTTGCGATATGACTTATGATTATGTAAAAATTAACGGAGATTATCGTAGCTAATAAAACGGGAGGACATTATGAACGTACAAGAAAAAATATCCGTTTTAATGGAAGCTATGCCGTTCATCAAAAAATATCAAGGTAAGGTTGTCGTTGTTAAATTCGGTGGAAACGCTATGATTAACGAAGAAGTGAAAAATGCCGTTTTGCAAGATGTTGTATTGATGCAAGCACTTGGAATGAAACCGGTTATTTCTCATGGAGGCGGCCCGGCTATCAATCAATTACTTGAAAGATTGCAAATTCAAAGCGAATTCATTAATGGACTTCGTGTAACAAGCAAAGATGTAATTGAAGTTGTTGAAATGGTATTAGCAGGAAAAGTAAACGGCGAATTGGTTCAAAAAGTAACAGCAGCAGGTGGAGCAGCAGTGGGAGTTTCTGGTGTGAGTGCAGGAATTTATCACTGTGAAAAAAGACAATCTGATGTAGATTACGGCTTTGTAGGAGATGTGGTATCCGTAAATCCGGCTGCCGTAGAAGCATTGGTGGACAGAGGATTTATTCCGATTGTTTCTCCAATAGGCTCTGACGGAAAAGGAAACAGCTACAATATCAACGGAGATACAGCGGCAGGGGAACTTGCAGCGGCATTGAAAGCTGAAAAATTGATTATTTTGACAGATATCGAAGGATTGTGCAACGATATTAAAATTAAAGATGTCATCAGCTACTTGAATGTAAAAGATGTACAACCTTTAAAAGAAAAAGGAACAATTGCAGGCGGAATGATTCCGAAAGTAGATTCCTGCGTAAGCGCAATCGAAAAGGGTGTAAGAAGTGTTCATATCATGGATGGAAGACAACAACACAGTGTATTGTTTGAAGCATTCTTGAGAGACGGACATGGAACTGTTGTAGGAACGGAAAATCCGAGTGTAGGTATTAAATGGTAATAACCGTTTGATAGGAAACCTTTTTGATACATTTTATCGAGTGTATGCTCGATAAAATGTATACGGAAAGATTTGGATATAAGTTAAAAATGCAAATTCAAAAAGGAGGATTCGTAATGAACGAAAAATTTACAAGCAATGCTGCGATTGCAGAAGCAGGTAAAAAATATTTAATGGATACTTACGGACAATATCCGGTAGGTATGGTAAGAGGAGAAGGTAGCTATATGTGGGATGCTGACGGCAAAAAATACATCGACTTATTGGAAGGTGTTGCCGTTAATGCATTGGGACACTGCTATCCGTCTGTAATGGAAGCTACTATTGAAGCAGCAAAGACATTGAC
The DNA here is from genome assembly GCA_041848665.1 of Filifactor sp. Taxonomy (GTDB): domain Bacteria; phylum Bacillota; class Clostridia; order Peptostreptococcales; family Filifactoraceae; genus Filifactor. The sequence continues at coordinate 4,035 of JBGZJG010000067.1, read as the reverse complement.
ACAATGTGCAAACTACTTCTACATTGAACCGGGCGTTCGTTTGGCAAAAATCATCGTTGAAAACAGTGATTTTGACAAAGTATTCTTCGGAAACTCCGGAGCAGAAGCAAACGAAGGTGCCATGAAACTTGCTCGTAAATATCAAAAAATGCAAGGACATCCGGAAAAATATACCATCATCAGTATGAGACAATCTTTCCACGGAAGAACATTGGCTACATTGACAGCAACAGGACAAGATAAATCTCACGCAGGATTTGATCCATTGCCGGCAGGATTTACCTATGCAATCATGAACGATATTCAAAGTGTTAAAAACGTAGTTGACGGAAATACAGCAGGAATTATCGTAGAACCGGTTCAGGGGGAAGGTGGAGTTATCCCTGCAACGAAAGAATTCTTACAAGAATTACGTGCACTTTGCGACGAAAAAGACATCGTTTTGATCTTCGACGAAGTACAAGTTGGATGCGGAAGAACAGGACATTTATTTGCATACCAAGGATACGGAGTTGTTCCTGATGTAATGACACTTGCAAAAGCTCTTGGAAACGGTATTCCGGTAGGAGCATTCGCTGCAAGAGGAAAATTTGCTGACGTTCTTCAACCTGGTAACCATGGAACAACTTATGGTGGAAACCCGATTGCTACAAACACAGCAGCAGCAGCTTTGACAGCGATTATCGAAAACAAATTGCCGGAAAGAGCACAAGAAATGGGAGCATACTTGCAAGATGAATTAAGAAAACTTGCTAAAAAACACCCGGTTATCAAAGAAGTTCGTGGTAAAGGTTTAATTGTTGCAGCAGTTGTAGATGTTCCGGATGCACACGTATTTACTAATCCGTGCTTTGACAAAGGACTTATCTTGAACTGCACAGCAGGAAATGTATTGAGATTTGTACCTGCATTGAATATTCCGAAAGAAACTTTGGATGATGCATTAAAAATCTTAGACGAAGTAATGACAGAACAAGGATTCTAAGAAGTATTAAAAAAGAATAAAACCTGATACAAGCCTTTCAGTTGCTGATGACATAATTGCATGGAGATGCCCCTCAAATTGAAGTGCAAGTTGATTTTGAACGGACAAGCTTGCTACACATCCGGTTTTGTGGTGTGAAGTTTTGTGCAAATGAAAGCGTATAAGGAAGAAATAGAATTACCTACCTTTAAGAAAAAACAGTTTAAAAATTTATTTCAATCAAAAAATAATATAAGGTCAAAGGACCGTAGAGAGGAAACATACTCAAAATGTCAGATGCATTTTGGATTCGTTTCAGAACTCTGCGGTCTTTTTTTGTACTTTTTTGTCACATATCTGTTATCTCCTAACAGTAGTCGATGTTAAACATTGACAATTTTATTTTGTTGTGATATGGTAAATTTTAAAAGTAGGGTATAGAGTTTTTGTCATTATTTGCAAAAAATGTAGAGGGTATAAGCTAATATTGATATGCAAAATATGGTGAGCGAAATACTATTGTTTTGAATGTTTGAAGATTGAACGAGGTATTTGCATAATAACAACATAACAGAAATCTAAACTTCCTACATAACGCAGTAAGTTGTACGCATATATTTTCTCGTCAATCAATATCGAGCATATATCAAATCATTGTATTTTGCATATATAATCGATATTTTTTTGTTGGAATTTTTTTGAAAAAAACTGTGTTGTATGAAGTCGTAAAAAAGTTAAGGAGGTCAAAAGTGAAAAAACGAACATTAAGTATGATTCTGTCGGTAATTATGTTTTTTTCGTATATGTCTGTATCTTCTTTTGCGGATGAAGTCATAACAGATAATGAGGGGACTGTCACGGAACAGCAACAGAATGAAAGTAACAGTATTGTGAAACCGGAAGAGAAGGCTGATGATACAGAAGAACAGGAAGAAAGTAAAGTAGAAGAAAACAATTTGAAAGAAAAAACGGAACAAACGGAAGACGAAATACAGGAAATGCAAAAATCTGAAAAAGATGACTTTTCCGCTAAGGAGAAAGAATGGCTTCAATACCTGAAAGAAAACGGACTTGACGGTGAAACGGAAGAAGATGAAACCGTTCTTCCTTCAGAATGGTTTTTGGATGAAGACGGAACACAAAAGTTCTATTTCAATGACGAAAACCTTTTCGATAATGAAGATAGTGATATATCATCTGCTCTTATGCCGAGAAGCAAACCTCATGCCAAACAGTCGGTAAAAAAGAGATACACCGTTTTGGTATTGGACGTATCAGGCAGTATGGGTGGAACCCCGATGAAACATATGAAGATAGCCGCCAAAAAATTCTGTGATGCCGTACTGAAAGATAAGGCGGAAAACTATATTGCGTTGGTGCCGTATGATCACTATGTAAGGAATGTCACCGAATTCAGCAAGGATAAAATGACGCTTTATCAGGCAATTGATAAAATGACAGACTTGGGAGGAACAAATACTAATAGCGGATTGGAATATGCCGACAGCTTACTTTCTGCTGTTGCAAACGACAAAGGAACGGTCAAGAATATTATTTTATTATCCGATGGAATTCCGGGAGATGGAACATCGACTGAAAACGGAAAATACAGTAAGGCGGATCACTTCAGTTATGGTTATGCGAATGCCTGTTATGAAACTGCCGCCATGTTGAAAAATAAAGGATATCGGATGTATACCTTAGGATTTTTTCATTCTCTGAACGGAAAATCACTTGCCTTCGCAAGACGGTTTATGAAAGATTTGCAGAATGCAGGCTACTATGATGTAGATGATCCGAATAAGCTCGAATTTGTATTCGGAGAGATTGCAAATGAAATTACTCAAATAACAGGAAAATTCAAATATCCCGGCTCGGCAGGCAACAGAGATTGTGAAGAGACCTATGTGTATAAAGACAGTTACTTCAAGGATTCTTCCTATATCTACAATCAAAACCTTGCGACCATGTCACTGTGTTTGGAATTATCCTCATGGGGCAGCAGTGAGGAAAAAAACTATAAAAAGAAAAGTGCAAATGCAAAAGCTCTTTTTAAAGAAATCGGATTTTCCGATTTTGCCCAAAACAGCTTCTATGACAGCAAGCCGACGATGGATTCCATAGGAGCTGTTGCCGCAAATAAGAAAATAACAGTAGACGGAAAGAAATATACTCTGATTGCCTTAGCTGTTCGAGGCGGAGGATATGAAAGCGAGTGGGCAAGCAACTTTACCATCGGCAGAAACGGATACCATCGGGGATTCCGAGAAGCAAGAGACAATGTAGCGAGCTTCTTGAAACAATACATCAAAGATAAGAGAATTACCGGTGATGTCAAGCTGTGGATTACCGGATACAGCCGAGCCGGTGCAACCGCAAATTTGGTGGCGGGCGGTCTGAATGATAAGAGTATTACATTAGGTTCTTGCAGATTAAAATCGGAAGATATGTATACCTATACCTTTGAGGCACCGCAAGGAACAATAGAAAAACAAGCAAATAATCCCGTTCATTACAATATCCATAATATTGTCAACTTGGATGATCCCGTTCCCTATGTGGCACCCGGATACTGGGACTTCAGACGATTTGGAAAGGACAAACAACTGCCACATTTATCTCTGTTTACCCGAAAAGAATACAATCAAAAATTAAAATCCATGAAAAACTATTTAAAGACTTATGACGGATTCGCGGGAGAAAAGTATAAAATCGATAAATTCAGTATGAAGAAAGTAAATAACAAAACAACGAACGAAACAAATAAAAAAGAAGAAAATTATCAAGGACGATTTTTGGATAAATATGTCAATTTGATTGCCAAAAAATACATTAAAACGCGCCAAAACTACGTTTTCGAATACCAGGAAGGAGTGCGGCAGTTATTTCGACTGTTGTATGAAAAAAATCATTGGACAAAAAGCAATCCATTAAGCTGTTCGGATAATAGGCGTTATGTGCTCCGTTTCGCTCATAGATATTAAATGCTCGAGCTTGGTCTAAGAGATAATACCTCATCAACAGTGTCTTTCCATAATAGTTTTTTGTCAGCACAAAGTAGGGTTCATATT
>JBGZJG010000066.1:0-10773 GCA_041848665.1 Filifactor sp. | reverse complement strand
ATATGTATTTACACATAATGAACCTTTTCCTTCCTCTGCACATTGTTCCCATACACCGTTTTTTCCGAAAACTTCTTCTTCTACACACGAAACCGGCTCCTCTGCTTACAATACTGTTTCAAACCCGCCGGAGAACATTCCGACAAAAACGACTTCTCCCATCTGTTTGAAGGAGTATCATCTCACTCCTCGTGAAAATGAAATTATACTCATGCTATTGCAAGGTTTATCCGTACCTGAAATATCCAAACAACTTGCTATCTCTGTTGATACAGTCAAGTTCCACAATAAAAACCTATACAAAAAATTAAATATAAACAAAAAAGCAGAATTATTTTCCAAATTCGGTACAGATTTTCCAAAATAATTCCTACCCCTTATCCAATCCTTTGATTTTATACCGAAGATAATTAGCAATTTTTATCTCCGGTTTTTTATTTTTATTTCATTTGTATTTAAAAAGAAATATTTTGAAAACTATGTAAATTTCAATCTTTTTATCCTCACCCACCCTAACGGGTAGCTATGCAATCCCCCAAAAATATGAGAGATTTTTAACAACAAACAGAAAAAATACATTTGCATTTTATGTATTTTCTTCTATTAAAAACAATATTTATTTTACACTTCTCATTCAATTATGAAAGGAGGTTATACCAATGTCACTATTTGACAGTCTGAATACTTTTGCAAAAAATGTCGGCGACAAAGCAAACGAAGCTTTGGAAGTTAACCGTCTAAACGGAAAAATCAACACCGAAAAGACGCAAATCCAACAAGAACTTAAAAAAATCGGAGAATATTATTACAAGAGCCATACAGAAGGACAGGAATATGACCCTGATGTTACGGAAATTCTTATCTCCATTGACAAACACTATGCAACCATTCGAGAAACGGAAGAGCAAATAAAACTTTGCAAAGGCCAAAATCAAATTCCTACACCATCGGATGCTGCACCATCCACACAAGGTATTCCTCAAAGAAAGGAACAAGAAATGGCCACAACTCTCCCATCGGAAAAAAGGTGTCCTTCCTGCAGAAAAAACATTGATGATAATTTGAAATTTTGTGGAAACTGCGGAACAAAAATAGAACCACCCCCCTGCCGAAAATGAATCATCCTAAAACCGAATAAAATACTCGTTCCTGCTCTGAAATAACTTGTGATAAATTATCCAAGACGATACATTCACGAACGAATACAGTTAAAGGATTACTCATAAGCAGTAGATATTCCATAGTTTCATTCAATTTTTGTGAAAAAAACGAAAAAATGTAAAGGAGAAAATAAAATGAAAAAACAGTTCCTACAAAAAATAAACTCGCCATTCTTTCCATATGTATGGCGCTGATGATGATAATTGGAATTTTTCCGACACATATGGTATCAGCAGAATCCGGTGTTGTAATGAACTTTACAATGAACAAAAAATCCTATACGGTCAACAGTGTTTCCTCTACAATGGACGCAACACCGATCGAATACAACAAAAGAACTATGCTTCCCATTGTATATATTGCAAAACCGCTCGGTGCTGAAGTAAATTGGGATTCCGCAACACAAAAAGTCAGTATCTCCTTAGAAGATACCTTGATGGAGCTGTGGATTAATAACAACGTTGCAAAAATCAACGGGCAAGATACGCAAATTGATGCATACGATACCTCAATAAAACCGATTACTATGAACGGCAGAACCATGCTGCCACTTCGCTTCGTTGTCGAAAAATTAGGCTGTGAAGTCGGTTGGAACAACGTTACACAAACCATAACTGTTACATCAGTTCAAGAACATGCGGAGAAAAAAGCGGAAACAATTTCCTTTTCGAGATCCGAAGTAGGCTCATTTGAAGTTCCGAAACTGAACAATACGCGGAAAGATTGGGGAGATCAATCCATAAGAGGACTGTATTGCTATCATGCCAGCCTCAACAACAGCTTAGATACGTCAGTTGAGATTACTCCTGCGCATGAAGCAGAAATTTCTTCATTGGAAGAATATTACAAAAAGCAAATGAAATAGGAAGAACTTTATAACTACGATTATAATTCCCTCAAAGCTTCCGATTATAAATTTGCCGGAAAAGATGCCAAGTTGCTTTCTTATTCAACCTTTAATGAAATACACAAAAAAGCTATTACCACTTACAAAATAATATTTATCGGAAACAACAATATGGGTTGGAGAATCACCATCACGAGCGAGCCTGAAGAAGCCGCACTGATAAAAAGATCCCTTGACCGATACCTATCAATTCCCAAGAAATTAACACGATTTTGCATTAAAAAAATAGACAATTATCTTGTCATAAAGAATATGTTTTTCTAAACACAGAAATTTATGCAAAATGATTGTCATAAATTTCATTAAAGAATATTATACATTTATGTTCTTGAAAAATAATTTTACTAATTCACATGCTTTGATAAGCAGGCATGACAATATAACTCCTTCATAGAGAAAAACCTCGGCAGATACCGAGGTTTTTCTTTTCATAAACAACCTTTATTTTTATTCAACTTATACAATTCTCAAATCATACAAATCACTGATTAAAGTATACAGATTGAAATACAAGCCTTTTGTTTGTTCAATTGTATAAAAAAGCAAACGACGTTATTCCAACTTTAAAAACAAATTTGTTTGCTTATCTGAATTTTACACTATTCTCATACAAAAAGTTTCCCTCTATTTCATCTTGGGCAATACAGCAGCTTGATAGGCAATATGATTTTTCTCTTCTTTCACTCTTGCATAATACAACATTGCCGATCCGATAATGACAAAAGACAGTCCGAAAAGCGAGCGTCCACTGATAACCTCATTCAAAAATACATAAGCAAACACAGGAGAAAGTGCCGGTTTGATAAAAAAGACAAGAGAAGTCATCGTAACTCCCAATGTATCAATTGCCAAAAAATAACCTGCAAAACCAAGCCCCGTTACACCAATTGCAATGTAGAGTAAAACAGGTAGATTTTGCATGGAAATTCCCTGTATATACGGAATAGAGGCAAAATGCTTCAAGCCGTGTGAAAGAAAAAATTGACTTACCGACGAAATATGCGTCCATGCCATTAATAAGGCAAGTTCCGCCACTCCAAATAAATCCGCATAGCAAGTCATTACAATTCCACCAGTCGGTCGCCCTTTCGTCAAAAGTTTGCCCAATACTCCATACAAAGCAAAAGAAACCGCTGCTCCGATACAAATCAGAACACCTGCCGAACTTCCTTCCAAATGCAAAGGATTAATAATAATCATCATGCCGACAAAAGAAATGATTAATGCCGTAATTGTCTGCAAATTCATCTTTTCCTTCAAGAGCAATGCTGCAAATAAGATAGAAAAATACGTATTGCCGGCAAAAATAATTGCTCCTTCATGCGCCGGTATATAACTCAAACACAAGGTGTAAAATGTCATAGAAAACACAATACACATAAAACCCAAAAATGCAAAGCGCACATAATCGCTCTTTTGCAATTTATATTGATGCTCCCGCAATTTTTTTTGTGCAAACGGAAACAAAATAATTCCCCCGACCATAAAACGCAAAAAATTGAGCTGTACCGGATTAAATGCTCCGTTTGTCGCCTTTACCGCAACTTCCATGCTCGAAAAAAATACAGTTGCCATCAAAATATACAAAAGCCCTTTTTTATCCCTCATATCTTTTCTCCATGTTTTTTTATTTCTTTTCCTGCTGATTTTGTCTCCATAGGTTGCATTGTTCTCTATCAGAAAGAAACTGCCCTGCAAATAACAGAAACACTCCGAGATACAAAAAAATGACATTTCCATTCCCACGATAACCGAAATTGATACATAAAAGTCCTAAAAAAGTTCCTAAAAACAAATAGATTTTCATTTTCTTCGTCGCTTTCACCTTCATTCCCAATTCCTTTTGCAATTTGCTGTGCTTATTGGCAGGAATCCAAAGCAACACTATCATTCCCAGAAAAATGAGAAACCCTCTCTCGGGAGACGAAAATGGATCCTGTCCCACAAGGTACATTGCTCCTGCAAAAATGATTGCACTCCAGACCAAACCTCCATAAAAATAAATTCGTTCCAATTTTTGCTTACTCATTGTTTCCCTCCCATTAACAAACTCGTACAAAACACTTGTTAATCCGAAACACCTATGAAAGATATCATAAAAGCCGCTTTCCATGTATTCTCTTTTTCACAGATCTTTGGCAAGTAATAACAACCCTATATTTTATGTCGTGTTATGCATAAAATTGCATTACCGTTGCTCTCCGTTAAACTGCAAACAACTATTATCCTACGACATAAATAGGGTAAGATGATTTTGATACAATCCTCCTATTTCAAACAGCAGTGTTTTTTCTAAATATAAGATTTCCATATCGGAATAAAAGCTCCCTCTTTCATTCGATTTTCATATCTCCATAATACTTCTTTGTATTGAAACGGTTTGTTCCTGCATCCGTTCATCAATTTTTCAGCATTTCTTCCAAAATAATTCGGTCAGTCTCCTTCATTCCGTATTTTGCAATATGTCCAACGGTTCGTATCGTTTCATCCACAGTATCTTTGATAATCCCATCTCCCGATACAAAGCTGTTGTCCGTTCTCGCCTGTCGGTAACCCAAAAATGCATTTCCAATGGACGAAGCGATTTTCATTGCACAGGATGCTTTTGCTCCATCACAAAGAATACCCGAATTTCCTGCCAAAGAATTGGTCAAGGTTTCTTGAATTACTTTTTTCGGTTCTTCATTCAAAAACGCAATTCCCGCAACACTTGCTGACGCTGCACAAACTACACCGCAATAGGCGGACAATCTTCCAATTCCCTTCTTTTGATACAAACCTGTCAAATTGGCAAAAATCAAAGCACGATATAATTTTTCTTTTGAAATCCCCATATGCTCTGCATAGACAATAATCGGAACAGAAATCGTAATTCCCTGATTTCCACTACCCGAATTTATTACAACCGGCATTTCACAACCGCTCATTCTTGCATCAGAACCTGCCGCCGCATACGCCCTTGCCTTCTCTTCCACATCATCCGAGGTTTCCAAAATCAATTTTCCGATATTGGCACCATAGCTGTTTTCAATTCCTTCTTTTGCAATCGCACTGTTATACTCTATCTGCATATCAAGCAGCGGCTTAATGTCCGTATAATCACAGGTTTTTGCAAAATTATAGATTTCATCAAACGAAAACTCCGACTCCGTTAACTCCTTAAACTCTTCCTCTTTTTCAAAAATGACCTCGTTATCTTTTTCAATGCGAATAATATTTGTGTGTTTTCCTTGAACAATGACCTTCGCCGAACGTTCCTCTTTTGTACCTTCAATCGCAATATACAAATTTTCAACATCCGGGACCATCTCAATTTTACAGTAACCATCCTTAATCAATTCCTCTGCTTTCCGTACGGATTCCTCTGTCGTCTCTGTCAAAACCTCCAATTCCTTCGTCGCATTTCCGACCAACACACCCAAAACACAACTAATTTCAATTCCTTTCTTCCCGCCTGCTCCCGGAACAATGACACTTTTCGCATTTTTTATCATATTTCCACTGCAAGCAATCAAAAGTTTTTCGGGCATCTCCCCCAAAACCTCTCGCACCTTTGCCGCCGTAAATGCCAAAGCAATCGGCTCCGTACAACCAAATGCAGGCACCATTTCCGATTTTAACAATTCTTTGTAATTCATATTTTTCTCCCCCGCCCTACCTTCTATTCAACTTTTTATTTCATGAGCATTCCATAAAAAAAGTCCCATAATCACTCTATCCACGCACAGCATACATCACCGTATTTTCTCAAATCAACCGTTGTATTTGAAATCGGACTCCTCTTCTTAAAAGCATCGTTTCCTATATGCTCCTCTCAAAACAACCCCCTCTTAGAAAACAAATTGCCGTCGATTGAATTTTATACAACATTATTTTATGTCCGAAAGAAACAAACAATGCCTTGAAATTCATTAATTCCATGATACCAAAAAAGAATATTTTTGTAAATTGTACATGAATCGAAAACAATAAATTTTACATTGTTTCATAGTAAAATATATACTACACTATTTTTGTCGGAATATTCCAAATAGCGATTTTATTTCGTTCATTGAGGAGAAACTTTTGATAACGGACGTTTCTATCAAACGTTTCTATTTAGAAAGGAAAAGCTGCCATGAAAAAAAGGAAAGCTGTTTTGTGAATTATCTCCCACAACATACAAAATTTCTTCAATTCAAACAACGTACTATACGAAATACATACGATTTTTTCAGTTCTGACGAATTTTCACGAACCAAATCTTCTGATTTACTTCCTGTTTCCCATCTATAAACATACCTCTCTTATGCGCCGAAAATTAGGAAATACCGATCAATTACAAGAAAATAAAGTCATAAACTTGTCTTTGGCAACACCAAAAGTTTCCGGTATCCTCATCAAACCCGGAGAAACTTTTTCCTTTTGGCATTTAGTCGGTGCCTACTCGGCAAAACATGGATACCGAGAAGGTCTTACAATTTCTTTTGACAAAGCAACCAAAGGTGTAGGCGGCGATATGTGTCAGTTTACCAATCTCATTCATTGGATGATTTTACATACTCCCCTTATCATCACAGAACACCACCATCATGAGGGAATTGATTTATTTCCCGACTTCGGAAAACAAGTGCCATTTGGTACAGGAACTTCCGTTATGTACAATTATCTTAATTATCGTTTCAAAAACATAACCGAACAGCCTTATCAACTTGTTGTCTATACTGATGAACAATACCTTTATGGCGAAATCCGAACTACAAAACCTCTTTCCATAAAATATCACATCAAACCCGAAGGGGAAGGATTTGTAAAAGAAGGAGAAGATATTTTTCGCTACTGTATTGATAAACGTACAGGAACTATTTTAAAAAAAGAACTGATAAAAGAAAATCACGCAAAAGTTATGTACCCTATATCCCTATAAATTATTTTAGTTTATTCGTTTATTTCAAAAATGACATATTCTATTCGATAATTTCATTTCTTATTATTTTAAAAATGGCCCAAATGGGCCATGACGAAAATTTTTTCGTGTGCTATTCTTTGAATATAGTATTTGTACCAATGCTCATTTCAAAAGATACAACGCTTCCGTCTTTACAATTGGGATTTTTCATGAATGTGAAAATTTTCTATCATTGCAGTTTGTGATTTTGAAACGGTGCAAAAGCTATTCTTCTTCGATAGAAAGCAACATTTTTCTCCTATCGAAGAAAGTTGTTCATGTACCGGAAAAAATATGTACAGTAAGCAGAAGTTTCTCAAAATAGTTTTCAAAAAAACCGTTCCGATAAATAAACTCTTTGTATCGGAATACGATAATTACAAAGTTATTTTTTTTAAAACACTGCTTAACTGTCAAAAAAATCAAACAAGGAGGAGTTAACATGAAAAAATACTTATCTATGCTTTTAATCGGTGCAATGATTTTTTCTCTTTCCGCTTGCGAAAAGAAAGAACCCGAAAATCCTGCACCTGCTGAAACAGAAACAACGGAGCCTGCTGAAACAACAGAACCTGAATCACCTTCTGCAGCAGAAGGAACTGCTTTTGCCGGAACAAACGGCGAAAAAATGGTCGGAACCATCACAATCAAGTCGGAATGGATTCCTTTTGCAGAACCTATTGTATTAGAAAGTATCTTTAATAACAGCGCAGTGATTTCCGGTGAAAAAGCCTATGTCTTGGCAGATAAAACGCTAAAAGAATTCGCTTTTGACGGAACCAAAGCTACCTTCAGTCAAGATATTGCTTTGGATGCAGAGTATGAAAATATGCAATTGGGAACAGACGGTTCTTTATATTTTTCTTCCTTTATGCGTCCGCTTATCGGTTGGAAGGATGGAGCAAAAACCTTCTCCTTTGAAGGTCCTAAAAATGTTTGCATGCATTCATCCGGAGAATGGGGTATTTCTTTCTTCCCGGGTTCCGTAGCTGAAAAATTAACCATTAGCGACGGCACTTTAAAAACCGCTCCCCTTGGAGGAGATGTCTTAGAAAGTGTTTCCTCAGCATTCGTTACAGAAAATAACATTTTCTTGTGGGGACAAGCAAAAGGAAACGAACATAGTGCCTTGGCAGTATTTGATACAAACGGAAAATTCAAATTCCATTTAGGTTATACAGGTTCGGAAAGTTTTCAACCGGATTCTTTAGGTTCCATTACCTCTGTTATTGAGACCGAAAACGGATTTCTTGCACTGGATGGAAACATGAGAAACATTGTTTTGTGGAAACCGGACGGAGCCTTCATCGGAACGATAGACGTAAAAGAATTATTCGGAACAAGTTATCCATGGCTATCTTCTGCACAAAAAATGCCGGACGGAAGTATCATCATAGGACTTTCTCAAAAGCGTGATGATGAAAGTGGCGAAGAATTCCTTCTATACAGAATAAACGGATTCTAAAAAAATTGTTTTTATCCGTATAAAAAAATGAGGAAACACATTGCCTTTAACGTTTCTTAATATTTCCTCTATTACTTCAAAAATATAAATATATCGTTAAAATTTATTTTCCTCATTCCAACTGCGGTTACAAAAAATCTTTTGATTTTTTGTAACCGCTTTTCATTTAATAAAACCGTTTCGTTTGCATTTTTTCTTACAAATACGTTTTTATATGATTAATTAAATTATTTTATCTAAATAATAATTTTCTGTCTATAATTAAAGCTTAACTTATTTTTTTAATCGGTGTATACTATATTTGTAGTAAAAATTTTTGAAAGGCGGTAATATTATGTCCAAAAAATCATTGCATTTAGGTGCAACCCTACTGGCAGTCGGTGCCAGTGCATTATTAGCCAATCAACTTGTTAAACACTCTGAAGAAAAAAAGAAATTAAAACAAAAATTGGAAGAAGAAAAAGAAAGTTATCGTAATACCGAAAGAGGAAAACTTAAAAAAAATTCTAAAGGAATTTATTACACCAATGGAAACTATGAAGCATTTGCCCGCCCTCCAAAACCGGATGGAATAGAAAACAAATCTGCGTATATTGTAGGAAGCGGCCTTGCTTCACTCGCTGCTGCCTGCTTCTTGGTTCGTGATGCCCAAATGCCCGGAAAAAACATCCATATTTTGGAAGCAATGGAAGTAGCAGGAGGTGCATGTGACGGAATAAACGATCCTACAAGAGGGTTTGTAATGCGTGGCGGAAGAGAAATGGAAGAACACTTTGAATGTCTTTGGGATCTTTTCCGAAGTATTCCTTCTCTTGAACAAGATGGAATTTCCGTTCTTGATGAATACTATTGGCTAAACAAAAAAGACCCGAATTATTCTCTCTGCCGTGCAACGATAAATCGAGGAGAAGATGCTCACACTGATGGGAAATTTGGCCTCAGTCAAAAAGGCAGCATGGAAATTATGAAACTCTTCTTCATGAAAGATGAAGACTTATATGACAAACGCATTGAAGAAATATTTACCGATGAAGTATTTTCTTCTAATTTTTGGTTATACTGGAGAACAATGTTTGCCTTTGAAAACTGGCACAGCGCTCTTGAAATGAAACGATATTTCCAAAGATTCATTCATCATATCGGAGGACTTCCTGATTTCTCAGCACTGAAATTTACCAAATACAACCAATATGACTCTCTCATCCTGCCTATGAAAAAATATTTGGAAAATGCCGGTGTGGAATTCCAATTCGGAACGGAAGTTACTAATGTGGAATTTGAATTTGAAGGCAACAAAAAAATCGCAAAAAAAATCCTCTTTAAGAAAAATCAAAAAGAAAAATATATTGAGTTAACAGACGATGATATGGTGTTTGTTACCAATGGCAGTTGCATAGAAAGTACAATTTACGGTACCCATAATCAAGCTCCTGTCGGAAATGCCGAAATAAGAACAAGTGGTGCGTGGAGTCTTTGGAAAAAAATTGCAGAGCAAAGCCCCCTCTTTGGACATCCTGAAAAATTTTGTTCTAACACAAAAAAAACCAACTGGGAATCCGCAACACTCACTACTTCCAACGAACAAATTATCTCCGCTATGAAAAAAATCTGTAAAAGAGATCCCCGTTCCGGAAATGTGGTTACCGGCGGTATCATAAGTTGCAAAGACTCTAAATGGTTGATGAGTTGGACAGTGAACAGACAAGGTCAATTTAAAGACCAAAAGCAAGAAGAAGTGTGTGTATGGATCTATTCTCTTTTTACCGATACGGAAGGAGATTACATCAAGAAACCGATGAAAGAATGTACCGGCGAAGAAATTACGGCGGAATGGTTGTATCATATCGGAATTCCTTTGCAAGAAATTGACAATCTTGCAAAAAATCATGCCATTACCGTTCCAACAATGATGCCATATATTACTGCTTTTTTCATGCCAAGAGCAGAAGGTGATCGCCCTGATGTTATTCCTGATGGATGTGTCAACTTTGCATTCTTGGGACAATTTGCAGAAACTCCGAGAGATACCATATTTACTACCGAATATTCTGTAAGAACGGCAATGGAAGCAGTATACGGCCTATTGAATGTAGATAGAGGTGTTCCGGAAGTATGGGGCAGCGTATATGATATCAGAGAACTTCTATCCTCTTCTGTAAAACTGATGGACGGTACTTCTCCGCTTGAAGTTGACCTTGGTCCATTAAATGTTTTAAAGAAACCTCTTTTAAAAGCAGTCAAAAAAACCGTACTTGAGAAATTGTTACGTGAACATGGTATTTTAAAAGAGTATATGTAGATAATTTCTAATTT
>JBGZJG010000065.1:0-3100 GCA_041848665.1 Filifactor sp. | reverse complement strand
TATTCAATTTTTTTAGACGGAGGCGAATATAACACTTTTATCCATTCGGCACAAAGTGAAGGGGTGTTTTTCCTCTTCCTTTGTCCGAAAAATGTATATTCTTCCCCGCAAAAAATTGCGTTTACTAATGGAATTTACGATCCCTTTATTACAATTTCTGAGACTTATACAAATTCTAATAAAAAAGGAAGTTATAAAGAAATAACTTGGAATCATGGATTATCAAAAATATTTCAAGGGCTGCTGTGCAACGATTTACAGATAACTAATTTCGAGGAATATGATTACTCACCATTTAATTTGTTTGGTAATATGACGGAGGAAAATGGCAAATTTAGAGTAGCCAATATGGAGCATTTATTACCTATTTTATTTTCAATAGAAGCGAAAAAGAATAATTATCGCTAACACGGTATTTGAATCAAATAAACTGGAGAGCAACGATGAAGTCCAGTAGTTGGTATAAGCGGTTATATCAAATGGAATTTGCGTTTTCGTATAAATCTGTTGGAACAAAAACAGTTTAGCACTTATTTGTCGATTACAACTTTTCCTGAATCAAAATAATGCCTTTTCTAGGGTCGTCTTTCAAATGACTTTTGATGCTATCTGGCTCCACATCTTTTAGATCATGGGAAAAAACTTTTTTAAGGAATAGAGCTATGTCCTCTTGTTTGCTCACACTTAGGTATTTCCAGATATTCCAGCCAAAATGAAATAAATCCAAAGAAGATAGGGTTTTTACCCGGATTGACTGGATGTCGTTCAATGGAAGTTGGTCGGCATACAGTTGCACGTACTGGCAAAGCCGTTCTAAATCCGCATCCGATGTGTAGGGTGCAAATTCCTTTTGGGTGTACTCTACAGCATAGTCACGTTTTGCGCGCTTTTTATCGTCCATTTGTCGCTGTTGCTTGGCGCGGATTTCCTTCAAACTTTCGGTTTGAATGGGTGTAGTTTCCGTGATTTTGAGCTGTGCCTTTTTGCGAAAAAACTTCAATAGCGTAGACGAAAAAAGTCCTTCGATAAGTAAAGTCAGTACGGCGTACACAATCACGCCCAATGCCGTAACTGCCCAAAAGACGGTAGTTGCCGTAAATTCATCCACACCTGCACTTACGACAATCATTCTCGCCAGCAACCCAATCAATACACAAACTACCAAGACGGAGAGGTAAACAACAATATGTTCAAGATATTTTGGATTCATTCTTTCTCTGATTTTGTATTAATTATAGATTTAAGTTGTATTGCTTGTGCCGCCTTATTTTTCTTTTCATCGACCACCTTTGCATAGACTTGCGTTGTCTTCACATTCGTATGTCCCAGCATCTTGCTTACGGTATAAATGTCTGTACCGCTGGCAAGTTGTAGAGTCGCGTAGGAGTGGCGGAAGCAATGAAAACTTATGGACTTTTTGATGCCTGCAGCCTCTATCCAACGCTTTAGAGGTTTAGAAATCCATGACGGATTAGGCAGGTCTTCAAAAACCAATTGTTCTGGCAATCTTCGTTCTCCACATAGTTGTAAGGCTTGTTCCGAAATAGGCATATACTCCACCCCCTTGGTTTTCTTTTGAGTGAAATGTAACCTCGGCTGTTCTCCATCCATGTTGATCTCTTTCCACTTTAGTTTCTGAATATCACAGTGGCGTAATCCTGTCAGAGCAGAGAAAAGAGCTGCCCGTTTCATCACCTCACGATCACAAGGAGTTGAAGCAAGCGTATTTAACTCCTCTACGGTAAGGTATTCACGGCGAGACTCCTGTTCCTGAATACCTTTTATTTTGGCGGATATATCAACGGTTAGGTAACCATCTATAAATGCCTGTTTAAGAGCTGCCTTGAAAATAGAAAAATAAGTGGATGCCGTATTGTGAGAAATAGTACCACATTTATTCCCTCCACGAGGAGTTGTCAAAAGGAAACGTTTGTACTCTTCGGCAAAAGCATTGTCGATTTTGAAAAACGGCAAATTTTCTCCCGCATACATTTTAAGAAAATCCAGAGCTCTCTTCCAATTGACAAGAATAGAAGTGGAGCTATTTTTGTGTCGCTTGTACATCGCCTCTCGAAAATAGCCAATGAAGTTTTGTTGCAAACGTTCCTTTTGCTCCGCCTGTGCCGTATCTGTATCACTGTACAAATCGGCATTATCGTATTCTCTTTGACGGAGCTTTCGCACCTCATCGGCATAGATACAAGCTTCTTGATCGACCTCACTTTTGCACTGTATCACTCCATTCAAATCTCGCTTGGGTTTGTACGATTTGCTCGAAGATGTTGTGCGTGCAGTCCGAGTTTTATCCCAGACTACCGTAGTTACTATGCGGTTGAGATACTCACGGACACGTTGTGGTTCGGATTTGCCCGCAGTATAGACTGGATAACTCTCAATGTAGAGATACCACTCATTTCTATATGCACTCTTGCGAAGTCTCACAGTTACTTTCGTGTTGTGTAATTCTTTTCTCATGTGTATCTAAGGTTATTTGTAGAGTTGGTCTATCTCTGACTTTGGGGCATAGACATAATTGCCAATCTGCCTTATGGGGATGGAAAACTTTCTGATATGCTTATATACCGTCCCTTCCGTGACACCAAACTTGGCTGTTATTTCACCAATTGTGTAACAATACTCGGGTTCAAGGTTGTAAAGCTTAGCCTCATTTCTTCTTCTCGCCTTTTGCTCATCAATAGGCCTCAGATTAAAGTTGCGTTCTAAATCTTCTTTACAGATACGAGTCATCCTTTTTCCCAAGTTATAACTTCGGAGAGCCTTACTTCTGACGAGTCGATATAGTGTATCTCTGCAAACGTCATATAAAGCAATAGCATCAGGGATAGAGAGGTAAGGTTGATCCTTGGGAACCTTTGCAGCCTTCTCTCTCCGTAGCTCTTCTAACTTTTCCTCTCGCTTCTTTTGTGAATACGCAGACCTTGAGCATTGTATAGAACAATACCTTGATGTGATTGTCTTGGCTAGAAAGGTCTTCCCACACAATTCGCACTTTCGCTCAATCTGAAATTTTGCAGCTGGCATACGCTTTTCTTATCTATCTGATAATCAATTTATATTTTTATTTAAGTCGCACTTTATA
>JBGZJG010000064.1:0-4541 GCA_041848665.1 Filifactor sp. | reverse complement strand
ATACAAAAAAAGTAGTTTTTTCAAAAAATTTCCAATACCTTTTCAAAATCTTATATCAATTCCTTCAAGACAATCTCCTATTTTCCTCAACAAAAATTTATACTCTGAAATATTCTTAAACCCATGTTTGACAGTGGTTTACATTTGTGCTACTATTCAAATAACTTTTGTTTTTATTCTATTCTTACAGACTTAAAAACAGATTTTTGAAACAGACGATTTTAATACAACTTGAGAATACTATACAAAAGTTTTTTTGAAATGAGGAGTATGTATGGACACTTGCAGACAAAATTCAACAAGACATATTATTGTGATAGGCGGCGGTCCTGCCGGCATGATGGCTGCAATCAGCGCCGCATCCCATGACAACACAAAAGTAATTTTGATTGAAAAAAACAAGACATTAGGCAAAAAACTAACTCTGACAGGAGGAGGAAGATGCAATCTCACTTCTGCGGTTTCTATGAATGATTTTTATGCAAAAATTCCAAGAGGAAATAAATTTTTGCATGCAGCTTTTCACAATCTATCAAAGGAAATGTTGCTCGCCTTTTTTGAAAAACATGGAACTTCTTTTCAAATAGAGGGTGAAAAAATCTATCCTTCTCATGAAAGTGCCCAAAAAATCGTAGCCACACTGGAAAAAGTTTTGACTTCCTTACATGTAGACGTGCATTTTCAGGAAACATTCTTGGATTTTACTACCATTCCTCCGACAGTGGAGCTTTGTGAAAACAATCCGGAAACGAAAAAGAAAAAAATCCCGCTCCAAAAATTACATACTGTAATAACCGATAAGCGTAGTTATCATGCAGATGCTCTGATACTTGCAACAGGCGGAGCAAGCTTTCCTTCGACCGGTTCTGACGGAAAAGTACTTTCTCTTTTACAAAAAAAAGAATTTGAGCTTGTTCCTTTAAAGCCTGCTTTAGTTCAGCTTTTTTTGACAGAAGATACCTCCTCTTTAGCAGGAATTTCACTTCCGTTTGTAAATCTCTCCGCTAAGGCAGGCCAAAAATCGTATGACACAAAAGGCGGACTTCTCTTTACAGGAAAAGGGTTGAGCGGTCCATGTGCTATGGACATGAGCAGTTATATTACTCCGTTTTCTCCCTCGGAGGTGGCACTGTATGTAGATTTTGTTCCAAATATTTCAATGTCTTCATTGGAACAAACTTTATTTGCCCCATCCAAAAAACAACTTTCAACCAGACTATCCGAATATATACCGCAACGACTCGCCAAATTTCTGCTACAAGATTTTGACAATCGAGATGTCGGCAATTTAAAAAAATTCGAAAAAATAAAACTGCTTTCTTCCATAAAAGAATTTGCCCCTCATTTAAATGGATACGGTTCTTTGAAAGAGGCCATTGTAAGTAGTGGCGGCATCTCATTAAATGAAATTTCACCTTCCACTATGATGTCCAAAAAAGTAGATGGACTCTACTTTGCAGGGGAATGTATGGACGTCGATGCATTAAGCGGAGGCTACAATCTTCAAATTGCTTTTTCTACGGGATATTTGGCAGGAATGGCATCTTCCGTCTAAATCTACGATTTTATCCTTTTATACGACCCCGAAATAAAAACAATCCTCTTGTTTTGTGAAACGGACATGCTCGTTCACAGGCTTCTTGCTCTAAGAGAGAGGTAAGAAAGAACTTCGCATATATAAAGAGATTGGAAAAAGGATACCTTGCAGAGAATGAATTTTATTATAGGTTTAATCAATCATTCGTATGAAAATCGTATTATCGTTTTTTTGTAATAGATTGTTTTTCAAAATTTTTTACGTTTACACAGCTTTCAAATACTACTTATCGGAGGATATTATGGAAATTACTGCAATTTTATTAGTAACTTGCTTATTAGGTGCAATATTTGCTGTCTATCGTATCAAACGAAAATTAAAAATGGTTTCTCGTTTGGTATTTGGCACGGACAGTTTTTTGAGTGGTCTAAAAAAACAGGAAGTTTTGTATGCCGAAACTCCAAAATCGGTATCTTCTATGACAAAAATGCTCCTTCCTGTTATCGAAAGAGATTTTCCTGAATTTCATTGGCCGCAATGGAAACAACTTTGTGAAAATCGACTGAAAGATTATTTGGAGACAGTTGAACAACACAGCATAATCCATCTCCAAAATTGTTCGCCCGCTTTGAATGAGGAGTTGTCCTACCTAATCGAAGACCATAAACAAAGAGGTATTCAAGAACGATTTGACAATATTAAGATTCATCAAACCGAAATCTACGACTACAAAAAAGCGCCCGGTATGTGTAAAATCAAAATACAGTCCTCCGTAGAGTATCTCCACTCTCTTGAAGGCGGCGCTGTTACTATTTGCAACAAAAAAGAACAGCATCGTTACAACTCGGAACTGTTCTACATTCAAGATATTTCCAAAATTGACAAACATGAAAATGCAATTCAGCTAAATTGCCCAAACTGCGGCGCACCGATTACCGACTTGGGGAGCAAACAATGTCATTATTGCGGCTGTGGTATTATTCCCATAAGTATTCGTACATGGTCATTAAATAAAATCGAAAAGAAAGATTAGAACTCCGTATAAAACAAACTCCTTAATAAAATAAATCCCTTGAACAATTCCAATTGCCGAGATATCCTTTTTCTAATCTATTTCGTATGAAAAGTTCGCTCTTGACTCCCTCTTGGAGAATAAGCTTTGAAAATGAATGAAATGAAAAAATATCTCTCCCTCTGAAGAGGGAGCCGAGCGGTGGCTCGAAAGAGCGCCAAGAAGCCCAAAACGAAAGAACATCTAATATAAACCTATATTTTTGTCCTATACACAAAAAGCGATTAAGAAAAATCTTAATCGCTTTTTTATGGAGTATTTATTCTTCTATTTCCATCATAAATATACAATGTTTTTCTCATTGTCATTTTCGACCTGCTCGACTTACATCATTGGCATTCCGCCACCCATCGGAGGCATTGCCGGTTCCGCTTCTTTGATATCCGCAACGGCTGCTTCTGTTGTCAAGAAAGTGGATGCAACAGATGCCGCATTTTGCAATGCACTTCTTGTTACCTTAGTCGGATCGATAATTCCTGCTGCAATCATGTTGACATATTCTTCTTTGAATGCATCAAATCCGTATCCTTTTTCGCCTTTCTTCACATTTTCTACAATCACAGCGCCTTCCAATCCTGCATTGATTGCAATTTGTTTTAGCGGTTCTTGTAATGCATTGATAATAATTTGAACCCCTGTTTTTACTTCTCCGCTATTTTCTGCAAGAAGTTTTTCAACATCTCCGATTGTTTCAATCAAAGCAACTCCTCCACCGGATACGATACCTTCTTCTACTGCAGCTCTGGTCGCATTCAAAGCATCTTCCATACGAAGTTTTCTTTCTTTCAATTCGGTTTCGGTTGCCGCTCCGACTTGAATAACTGCAACTCCTCCGGCTAATTTTGCCAATCTTTCTTCCAATTTTTCTCTATCAAAATCAGATGTTGTATCTTCAATTTGGTGACGAATAAGTGCAACTCTTTCTTCAATTGCTGCACTGTCTCCTGCTCCATTTACAATGACTGTGTTTTCTTTTGTTACCTTAACACTTCCCGCACGTCCGAGCATACTGATATCCGCATCTTTCAATTCCAATCCTACTTCTTCGGAGATTACGGTTCCGCCTGTCAAAATAGCAATATCTTGCAACATTGCTTTTCTTCTGTCTCCAAATCCCGGTGCTTTGATAGCAACAACATCAAACGTTCCTCTCAATTTATTTACCACCAAGGTAGCTAATGCTTCGCCTTCAATATCTTCCGCAATAATTAACAGTTTCTTCCCTTGTTGCACGATTTGTTCCAATACAGGAAGAATTTCTTGGATATTTACAATTTTCTTATCGGTAATTAGGATAAGCGGTTCGGAAAGATTTGCTTCCATTTTTTCCATATCATTTGCCATATAAGGAGATACATATCCTCTGTCAAATTGCATTCCTTCTACAACTTCCAAGGTGGTTCCCATCGTCTTGGATTCTTCTACGGTAATCACACCGTCTTTTCCTACTTTTTCCATTGCGTCGGCAATCATCTTTCCTACTTCTTCATCTCCTGCGGAAATTGCTGCAACTTGTGCAATGGATTCTTTGTTTTCAATCGGTCTTGAGTTGTCTTTCAATGCCTTTACCGAAGCATCTACCGCCAACTGAATTCCTCTTCTCAAGAAAATCGGATTTGCGCCTGCAGCAACGTTTTTCAATCCTTCTCTTACGATTGCTTGTGCCAAAAGCGTTGCAGTTGTAGTTCCATCTCCTGCGATATCATTCGTTTTGGTAGCAACCTCTTTTACTAATTGTGCTCCCATGTTTTCATAAGCATCTTCCAATTCAATTTCTTTTGCGATGGTTACTCCATCATTCGTAATAAGCGGACTTCCAAATTTTTTATCTAAAATAACGTTACGGCCTTTCGGTCCCAAAGTTACCTTTACGGTATCCGCCAATATATTAACTCCTCTTTCTAAGGATTTTCTCGCTTCTTCTCCAAATTT
>JBGZJG010000063.1:0-13041 GCA_041848665.1 Filifactor sp. | reverse complement strand
CAAAAAATTCATTTTAGAAAAGTATTATGTTAGATTAAGCCATGGGATCATAGCTCAGCTGGGAGAGCACCTGCCTTACAAGCAGGGGGTCATAGGTTCGAGCCCTATTGGTCCCACCATTTTACCTTTTTACAGAGGAGGAGTTCCCGAGTGGCCAAAGGGGGCAGACTGTAAATCTGTTAGCTACGCTTTCAGTGGTTCGAATCCACTCTCCTCCACCAAAAAAGATTTTTTAATAAAGTATAAGAATATTTCATTTTTTGTAAGTATGATATGCGGGTGTAGCTCAGTGGTAGAGCCCCGGCCTTCCAAGCCGGTTGCGAGGGTTCGATCCCCTTCACCCGCTCCATTTTTTTATACAGAGTTTTTAAGATAATATTTTATGCGCCTATAGCTCAATTGGATAGAGCAGTGGCCTTCGAAGCCACGTGCTAGGGGTTCGAGTCCCTTTAGGCGCACCAACTTGAAATCCGAGTGTTTTATGACAGGGCAAAGCTGTTGTAAAGGACTCGGATTTGTGTTATATTGAATTAAACTGGCTTAATAGGTTTAATGATAGGAGTATTTTTTATGGACGAACGAGAAATGATAAATAAAAAAGAAAATGAAGGAACCAACCCAAAAGAAATGGAGTTATGCCAAGAAGCAGAGTCTGTGAAGGAAGAAATACCTCAAGAAAAAGGGAAAGAAAATAAGGATGTTTCGGAAAATACGGATTTTATATCTACGGGTAAGAAAGAAAAATTGACAGAAGATAACATTTTTTCAACAAAAGAAAAAAAGGAACCGTTAAATGCTGTTTTGGAAGATAATGTGCAAGAGAGTACAGCAAGTAGACCTTGGAAAGCTGCAAGCCAAAAACAGATAGAAAAGATCAGTGTTTTTTTTCTTTTTAAAAATTTTGCAAAAAAAATAAAACATACCAAAAGTGCAATAGCGGGATTGAATGAGAACCGGAAACGAAAAATGTTTATAGGGGTTGCTGTATTTGTAACGATTATAATCGGTATTTTTCTTATAAGGTATCAAAGGTTGCATGATATTAATAAAGGAGAAATTCCCAAATATACGGTTAATCAATTTGTGCGTGAGATAAATCATGTTTCGGAAACCGGAGAAGTGCTATTTCTTAAGGGGAAAATTATTCAGATTTATGGGCCGATTGTTCGTCTTGATGCAAATAATGTGTATATGAAGTCGAGTGATAAATTTATTCAAATTACCTTGTCTTCAAAAACGAAAAAAAATATAGAGTTGTCTCATATTATTTTGGGAAAAAATTACAAGATTGAAGCGACGATATCTGATGCAAAAGGAATAGATGAACAAATTTATCTTACGGACGGCATTTTTGTAATAGAGGAAATGTCACAGAAATAGAAAAATAGTTTAGAAGAAACAGGAGGGAAACCCCTTTCTTTATTGTATAAACAAGTAAGGAAAAAGAAGAAAGAGTATTGAGGGAAAAAAGATGACACAGAAAGTACAAGAATTACTTCGTACACTTCCACAGCTACCGGGTGTGTATTTAATGAAAAATGATGACGATAAAGTCATTTATGTAGGGAAAGCTATTTCATTGAAAAAGCGTGTTTCTCAATACTTTCGAAAGGCAGGGCATGTAGATTTAAAGGTCAATGCCATGGTGCAAAATGTTGCGTACTTTGATTATATTGTAACGGATACGGAAATGGAAGCGCTTATTTTGGAGAATAACTTAATCAAAGAATATAATCCACCGTATAATATTTTACTTCGTGATGACAAAACATACCCTTATGTCAAAGTTACAGTAGCAGAAGAATTTCCACGTGTTATGAAAGTGCGACGTATTACAAAAGACGGCAGCAAATACTTTGGACCGTATACAAATGTATTTGCATTGAATGCTATTTTGGATCTGTTGCAGGAAATTTATCCCATTCGTACCTGTAAACGTGATATTGCAAAATCAATAGAAAAACAAGAACGGCCTTGCTTAAATTACTACATTCATCGTTGTGTCGGGCCTTGTACGGGAAAATCAAGTCAAGAAGAATACCAAAAGATGATTGAAGAAATTTTATTGTTTTTGCAGGATAAGAGCAATGAAGTTTCCGATATAATCGAAGAAAAAATGAAAGTAGCTGCAAAAGAACTCCGTTTTGAAGATGCGGCAAGGCTTAGAGATAAATTAAGAGGAATTGAAAGTTTAAGGGAAACTCAAAAAATTGTCTCTGCAGAAACTGCTAAGAACCAAGATTATATCTCTTATCATGAAGAAAGCAATAATTTGATGATACAGATTTTCTATATTCGTGGAGGAAAAATGCTTGGTTCAGACCATTTTTATTTTAAAAATGTAGAGCAGGATACCAAAGAGAAAGTAGCTTCTTTTATTAAGCAATTCTACTTGAATACGAATTTTATTCCGGATGAAATTTTGGTGGAAGAGGATTTTGAGGATCGTGAGGTTATGGAAAAATTTCTTTCAGAAAAAAAGGGGAAGAAAATTGAATTTCATATTCCCATTCGTGGAGAAAAAAGAAAACTTTTGGATTTGGTAAAGAAGAATGCGGAACAAAATTATATTAAAGAAAATAATATTGTCAATTTGAAAAGAAGACGAGAAATGCAACTGTTGGAGGAATTACAAAATATCATAAAAATGGAGCGATTTCCGCATAGAATTGAAGTTTTTGATATTTCGAATATTGCCGGCGTGGATTCGGTTGGGGGGCAGGTTGTATTTATTGATGGAAAAAAAGCACCGAAGGAGTACCGAAGATATCGTATTAAAACAATTCAAGGCCCCGATGATTACCATTCTTTGAAAGAAGTAATTGAACGCAGAGTTCAGCACGAGAATTTGCCGGATTTATTTTTGATGGATGGAGGAAAAGGGCAGGTTTCGATCATTAGAGCTACATTAGATGATATGGGAATTGATATTCCGGTCTATGGTTTGTATAAGGATGATAAGCATAGGACAAAAGGAATTTGTTCGGACAGTGAATTATTTGAGGTCGATAAAAGAAGTGAGTTGTATCGTTTTATTGCAGGAATTCAATATGAAGTACATCGTTTTGCCATTGATTATCATCGTTCCCTGCGTGAAAAGAAACTTTCCAAATCGGAGCTTGATGAGATTGAAGGAGTGGGTCCGAAGAAAAAAATGATTTTGCTCAAAGAATTTAAATCGGTAAAACGTATTTCGGAAAAAACAGTGGAGGAGATTTCAGTCGTTAAAGGAATTGATAAAAAAACGGCAGAACGAATTGTTGAATATTTTCGAGTGAAAAATTTGGTAAAGAATTAAGAAAATATGCCTCTTTCTTCAAAGATAAATTTGCTTTTGTTATGGAGCATATACCTCGTTTATTATTTGGAACAGATATTTTCCAATTCTTTCAGAATTATTGCGGAGGTAGAAAAAATCATTTTTATACGAAATACTATTTTAAGTTATAGATAGTGCATATCATTATGAGAAAGAAAATATAGTAATATTGAGAACAGTAGATTTTAGAACAACTTTAATCAGCGATTCAGAGTAGTTAAAATTGATAGTGGAGATGATTGTTTGAATATGAAACATAATTATATTTTAAGAGATGTCATCCATGGAGATATCGTATTTGATGAAAAATTTTTTCGTATCATCAATACGGTTGAATTTCAGAGGCTTAATCGCATTAAGCAATTAAGCTGTGAATATGTGGTTTTTCCGACTGCAACACATACTCGTTTTGCGCATAGCATAGGAACCTACTGTGTGATGCAAAAAATACTCTTTCGTTTTTCCAAAGAATTGGAGAAACTTGGAATACAGGTAAGCGAGGAAGAACGAAATCTTGCTCTTTGCAGTGCATTACTTCATGATATCGGACACGGGAGTTTTTCGCATACGTTTGAGAGAACCTTCAATCGTGGACCTCATGAAGATTGGACGATAAAAATATTGGAGAGTGAACAAACACAAATACATCAAGTGATTGTGGAGGAATTTTCGGAAGAATTTTTGAAAAAGCTTGTTCAGATTATTTCCAAAAAAGGAATTTCAGAAGAAAAGAATATTATCTTTGTGTTAATTTCACAACTTATCAGTTCTCAAATTGATGCAGACCGAATGGATTATCTTTTGAGAGATTCTTATTTTACAAGTGTTACCAATGGCAATTATGATTTGGAACGATTATTGAGAGCGTTTGAAATATTTAAAAAGGGTAAAGATTATATTATTTGTGTCAGTGAAAAATTTATTTCTTCCGTTGAAGAATATATTATGGGGCGCTTTTATATGCACCATGAAGTGTATCAACACTCTTTGAAACGACAAATGGAGGGAATTATCAGAAAGATTTTTCAGAGAGCGGAGCAGTTGTATTCAGAAGGAGAGATAATCTTTTGTGACAGCATTATGAAAAAACTTTTGAGCAAAGAGGATATCCTGTTATCGGAATATATCACTATGGACGACCATACGTTGATGTATCATATTATCCGTTGGGAAAAGGAAGATGATAGGATATTGAAGGAGCTTTGCCAATCCTTTTTGCACCGAAGAAAGTTCTATAAAAATAAACTGCAAAAGTCAATTTATGATGCCGATTTTTTGAAAAATACGATTAATGAAATTTTGAAGGAAAATGGAGAAAAAGAAATCAAGGATTTTTCCAAGGAATATTTTTATATGGAGGACTCCATTGAAATCGTTATTTATCAACAGGAAAAAGATAATATTTGGGTAAAGACCAAAGATGGAACGTTACAGGATATTAGTGAGGTTTCCTTTATTTTCAGTGGAATGGATACATCAAAACATTACAAAAGGAAGTTGGAGTTTCTAAATTTTTCTCTTTTTGAAAAGATATACGGATTTGATTTGAAGGATAAGTTGGAAGAACGCAGCGGAGAAAAAATTAAAATTTGAGAAGGTATGTATTTTGGGAAATGAAAATACGAAAGATAAAGTAATTCTATTTTGTAGAGTTACTTTATTTTTTTATGTTTACAAAAATAGGGGGCGGGGGTATAATGAAAACGAACATTATTTTTATCAAAGATTCAAATGTTGCATCAATACTTGCAATAAAGTAACAAGGAAATGAAAGGAGCGGATTTGTTATGAAAAAAGTAATTCGTGTAGAAGGAATGAGTTGCAGTCATTGTGTACAGGCGGTAGGCAATGCAATCAATGCTTTGGATGGAGTGAGCAAGGTAGAGGTTAGTCTGGACAGCAATACGGCAGAAGTGGAATATGATGAGTCAAAAGTTGATTCGGAAAAGCTGTATCTTGCAGTTGAAAACATCGGTTTTGATGTTGTGCGATAAGAGTTTCGATTTTATAAATTCATAAAAATGTGGAAATACCATTTATTGTGTTTGGGAATAATCGTATGATTTTAGTTATATGGAACGTTTCAACACAATCATTTGGAGTTGATGGAGCAAAGAGAGAGAGACAGGTCTCTCTTTCTCTTTATATGTAAAATGAAAGGCAAAGAAGATTTTTGTAAATGATGGGAAAAGAGAGTTGTCTCATCAAAATAAGTAATTTAAAATGAATTGCTTTGAGAAAATCGGAAATTTATTAATTGTTAACAATGATTTTTAATAATATATGTTTCGGTTCTGAAAGTAGGAAAAGGGAAGCGAAACACAGAAAGGTGCAGTATGAAAGAACGAGAAATAAATTATGATGTAATGGGTATGCATTGTGCGGCTTGTTCTGCACGGATTGAAAAGCGTTTGTCAAAAGAAGATGCAATCCAATCTATTGCCGTCAATTTGGCATTGGAAACCGCCAATGTAGTGTATGATGAAGAAAAAATTTCTTCCGATAAAATTGCTCAGATTGTGCACGATATGGGCTTTGAATTTATGGAGCAAAAAATGAAAACGGATGATGCTATGGAGCAACTGCGAAAGGAAGAACAAAAACATCAAGAGAAGAAATTTATCGTTTCGTTGCTCTTATCCATTCCTTTGCTGTGGACGATGGTAACACATTTTTCGTTTACTTCGTTTTTGTGGATTCCAAAGATTTTTTTAAATCCCGTTTTTCAACTTATTTTGACGACTCCCATTCAATTTGTAATCGGATGGCAATTTTATAGAGGGGCATATCGTTCACTGAAGAGTAAAAGTGCAAATATGGATGTTTTGGTTGCACTTGGAACATCAGCCGCTTATTTTTACAGTGTGTATTTGACAATTTTACATTATCGGCATTTTCAACAAGGCCATCATGTTCATTTGTATTTTGAAACAAGTGCCATGCTGATTACTTTAATTTTGCTTGGGAAATTGTTGGAACAAAAAGCAAAGGGAAGAACCTCGGAGGCAATTAAAAAATTAGTAGGTTTGCAGCCAAAAACCGCTTTGGTGGAGAGAGACGGAAAAGAACAACTCATAGATATTGCGGAAGTTGTAGTCGGAGATATTATTCATGTAAAACCGGGAGAAAAAATTCCCGTAGATGCCATCATCGTGAAAGGAAATTCTGCCATAGATGAAGCTATGATTAGCGGAGAGCCTTTGCCGATTGATAAAACGGTGGGTGATTACGTTGTAGGTGCTACAATTAATAAAAACGGATTTTTAAAAATTAAGGCTGAAAAAATAGGAAAAGATACGGTTTTATCCCGGATTA
Organism: Filifactor sp.; assembly: GCA_041848665.1. Lineage (GTDB taxonomy): Bacteria > Bacillota > Clostridia > Peptostreptococcales > Filifactoraceae > Filifactor. Next base: position 6,407 of record JBGZJG010000063.1, on the reverse strand, counting down.
TTGAAACCGTTCGTCAAGCACAAAGTTCAAAGGCACCGATACAGAGAATGGCGGATAAAATTGCCGGTATCTTTGTGCCTGTTGTGGTTTCCATTTCTCTTTTGACTTTTCTTGCATGGTATTTTGTTGCAGATAGAGGAAATTTTGCGAAAGCTTTGGAAAATATGATAGCCGTTTTGGTCGTTGCGTGTCCTTGCTCCTTGGGATTAGCTACACCAACCGCAATTATGGCGGGTTCCGGAAGAGCCGCAGAGCTCGGTATTCTGTTTAAAGGAGGAGAACATTTGGAAAATGCATATCGTGCAGATACAGTTGTATTGGATAAAACGGGAACGATAACAGAAGGCAAACCTTCTTTGACAGATATTGTGACAAAAGAAATTAATCAAAACGAATTTTTCAACTTGATTGCAAGTGCGGAAAAAAATTCCGAGCATCCATTGGCGCAAGCGATTGTAGAGGGGATTTCCAAAAAAACAGAGATTGATTTTATCGAATTGACTGCATTTGAAAATCTTCCGGGACATGGAATTATTGCACGCATGGACGAACATGAAATTGCAATCGGAAACCGAAGATTGATGCAAGAAAGAGGAATTGATTTCTCTTCTTGGATAGAGTATTTTGAAATGGAAAAACAGGGAAAAACCATTATGCTTGTTGCAAGAGACAAAAAAATAATAGGAGTAATTGCAGTGGCAGATACGGTAAAAGAAACTTCCAAGCAGGCTATTCTGAAACTGAAAGAAATGGGAATTGAAGTTGTTATGATGACGGGAGATAATGCAAATTCTGCTGCATTTGTTGCAAATCAAATCGGCATCAAAAATGTAATTGCAGAAGTATTACCCGAAGACAAAGCAAAAGAAATTCAAAAGCTGCAACAGCAAGGGAAAAAAGTTGCAATGGTCGGTGACGGAATTAATGATGCGCCTGCATTGGCAGTGGCAGATGTCAGCATGGCAATCGGAACAGGTACCGATATTGCTATGGAAACAGCTGATATTACTTTGATGAGAGGAGACTTGTCATCCATTTATGATGCACTTTTTATGAGTCGAAATACCATGCGAATTATTCAGCAAAATTTATTTTGGGCATTGGGTTATAACTGTATCGGAATACCCGTTGCAGCATTCGGATTTTTGGCACCATGGGTAGCCGGTACCGCAATGGCATTCAGCTCCGTATCCGTTGTCACAAACTCTTTGCGATTACAAAGACTCAAAAGACAGTGAGAAAAGACATCTCTCCCTCAGTTAGTTAAGTTGACAGCTTCCTCGTCAGAGGGAGCCGAGAGGTTTCATCAAAGAAATAAAAAAATATTTCATACAACATTATATGTTTATATAGTGTTTAATAATACAAGAGAAATTGTGGAAGAAATGGCAACAAAAACCAAAAAGAATAGGTACTTCGGAGAAGGAAGGGGAATTAAATGGATTTAAGCGATAAAATGGTGCCGAAAACAGAGGAAGAAAAGAAAAAATTGCAAAACCGTTTGAAACGAATAGAAGGGCAAATCAGAGGAATTGAAAATATGGTAGCAGAAGACCGATATTGCATTGACATTTTGACACAAATTTCTTCTGTGGTATCTGCTTTGGATGGGGTAAGCATGATGATTTTAGAACGTCATGCAAAGACCTGCATGAAAAAATCATATGAAAACGGAAGGGAAGAAGAGGCAGTAGATGAATTGATGAGAGTTATCAAACGAATGAGATGATATCGTAAAACAAAATAGAAATATAATTTTATTGCTTTATTTAACAAATAGCAATAAAAGAACTGCTTTTATTTGAGATTAGGATAGATGTGCTTTATAAAAAGTATATATGTACCGACCTACAAAAATTAGACAAAAAATCTAATGATTTGGAGGTCGGTATTTTTTTGCTTTTAGTTGAAACGGTTTTTAGACGTATCGGTGTAAAAATGTGTAATCATACCTAAATCCAAGTTAATGATAAAGATATATTTTCCGCTTTCGTCGGTATATTTCTCGCCATAGCCTTTTGGATCTGCACCTATGCTTTCTGCATGGAGATCAGATGAGATGAAGTCATGTAAAAATTGTTCGGCAAGGTGTTTTCCTTCTTCAACGGTAATTTTTTGCGGAGAAATGAGATGCAAGTTATCTTTAGGGTTGAGAGCATGGTCAAATTCAGTTTGATAAGAATGTGCCTTATCAGTATTCAGTTTTACGCTATAAGAAGCCTCTTTTGACCATAAAGGGAAAGTTTTTCCCTTTAAAGAGTTGATATTTCCGCCTGTTACCGTATAAAAATATCTTCCTTTTTCAAAAGGATAACCATAATCCTTCAAATAATATTCTATTAGTTGGTCGCCTTGATATGTGACGGATAGACGTAAATTTTCCATAAAATATTCGTCTGAGGGATTGTCAATTTTGGGACTGTGTTTATAAAAGGTTGTTACACCGATATTGCAAATGTCGGAATTTGAGGTATAGGCAATCATATCCAAATCTTCCGTTATCGTATCAGGAATGTACTTATCCGTCAATAAGTCTCTTTGTTTTGCGGTTGCAGAAAGTAAGTCTTTCTCCAGCTCATTGCTCCACGGATATCCCAAAGTATGATAAAGTACCGTAAAATTTTGAAGAGAAGAGCCTGCCTCGTTTACTGTGTGTGGATAGATTGCAGAGATATAGTGATTTTCTTCTTCTCTTTTACAGATGACGGTAGCGGTCTTGTTTTCAAGCGGATAAGTCAATTCGTATTGCACATAGCTTAGATTGTCAATCAGAGCAAATAGAATCGCACTGTTGTTGTCTAAGACGGAGTAGTTTTTGCTTTCGTTTGGATTACCGAGATGGAAGTCATATAGATTGAGAGGTACCTCAAAATGTATGTTTAATCCGTAAGGCTCTTTTTCGGAGAGGATTTGAAATCCGTTGTACTTGTATTCCGATGGAAAAAATAAGCGATTTAAAATGTTGCCTACCTTGGAATTGTCGCCAACATAAGGCGTTTTAAAAGAATACAGTTCTTCGGCGGAAGTCGCATTTTCAAAATGCAAGGTAAAATCCTCGGGATTTTGTATGGAAATAGCATCTTTTGTGAAAAAGAAGATAGCCATGCCTGTAATTAGGAAAGCTCCGATTAAAATGCTCCAAAAAGTCGGCTTGCGATAGTTTAAAAGAGATTTGATACGAGGCTTGGCGGAATTTTCACCAAATGTAACCGGAGAACTTTGTATCAATCTGTGTTTGAATGAAAATTCCAAAAGGGTAGTACAATATGCTTTTTTGTTTTCATGTCCAAGGGAGTCCAAAACTTTTTCGTCACAGGCGGATTCCATATCTTTGGTCATAAAATGAAATGCAATCCAAACGAAAGGGTTGAACCAATGGATACATAAGACAAACCAGAATAACGGTTTGCAAAGATGGTCTTTCCGTACAATGTGCATTTCTTCATGATGGACAATATAATATTTTTGTAGGTTGGAAAGTCCCGAAGGCAGATAGATTTTTGGAGAGATACCAAGAACAAACGGTGAAGTAATTTTATCGGAGAGAAAAATATTTTTCTCCAAATGCTTGGCATAGTTCAATTTTCGTTTCAGAACAAACCACGAGATAAAAGAGTAGCCAATCAGAACAATTACGCCGATTATCCAAAGTATGGAAAAAAGCGATACATAAAGCTGCATAGGATTTATGCTTGCTACCTGTGCTGCAGGAGGCAATATTTGATTGACTGCTATATCAATGCTTTGGATACCGGAGTGTATTTCCGGAACGGTTTGATAGGTGATATTGGACGGGATGATTTCCGGTTGTATCGTATGAAATTTCAGCGGCAGTCTTATGGAAAGAGGCAGGCACAGTTTTAGGAAGACCAACACCCAAAGAGCATATAGAAATTTTTTCGGAAGTTTTAGAAAAAGAAGGCGCAGCAGCAACATAGTACAAATGAAATACGTTCCGTAAAGACTGAGGTTTAGTAATGTAATCATAAAAGTGTTCATTTTTTCTCCTCTTCATATTCATCAATCATCTGTTTTAATGCATAAAATTCTTCTTCCGAGATCTTGTTTCTTCCGACAAAGGCGGTAAGAAATTTCGGAAGAGAGCCGTTAAAAGCATCGGATATGAAATTTCTGCTTTGCATACTTTTGTATTTTTCATAACTGATTTTGGAAGTAACGATGGATTGTTCATTTGAAAAATAACCGATGGTGCAGAGTTTTTTCAAAATGGTATAGGTGGTTGATTTTTTCCATTGAAGCTGTGTTTCACAAAGTTTTACCAACTCTCCGGAAGAAAGCGGTTCATTGCTCCATATAATTTTTGAAAATTGGAGTTCTTTTTCTCCTAATTCATAATAGTTCATGTTATGGTTTCCTTTCTTTAAAATAAAAGGTAATACGAAACACTATTTTAAAATACAAATATCGCGTATCATTGTGAAAAAGAAAATAGAGTCGCAAGGAAATCAAGCGCAGTTTATTTTCATTTTAAGCAGTGAGTCATATAAGAATTATTTTTTAGTTTATTAGCAATAGACCTTCTGTATTTTTAGTCTATCAACAATAAACCTATATGTCAAGAAAAAAAGATAAGTGTTGTTAAGAAAAAATATGGGATAAAAATATTAAAAAACGGGAATGCTTGTTTTCACTTGAAATAAGTTATATGTACAGCAATATACAGATTGTTATCCGTATATTGCTGTGTTAAAATACAATTTCTAACTACCATCCTTCAAAAAAAGTTAAATTAGAAAAAACATAAATTAGAAAAACAAAATAATAAATAATCGGATTTAGTATAATCATTAAAACTCTATATTTTATAGAAGAAACAGATCTTACAACATATATCCCTGATACAACAAATCCTATTATAGGAAGAATTATAATCATATCTGCATATAGAGAGATGGAAATTATATCAAAAAGTAAATAGGGTATCACGATACAAATAATTGATATTAAAAATGATGTCCAATATGTTTTATATACTTTACTTATAATAGTTTCCTCCTATTCTCCGACATTTATTAAATTCTTTCTGTCATTAGCTATTATCCAATAACTTGCAGGGGTATGCGTACCATTCATTCCACTTATGTACAGCAGTATACGAATTGTTATTCGTATATTGCTGATTGTTAATTACACTCTTTACTTGGACAATAGGAAAATTCTGCCGAAAACTATGAATTTGAGGTTTTTAACCTTATAACTATACCATCCGTTAAAACGGTTCACTTTTGGGCAGGTGGATTCGCTTCACTACTATTCTGTTCTACTTGGTCTACTTCACTATCACTCTGCTCTGATTTACTATCATTTTGGTCATTAATTATAAGTAGTGTTACTGAATTATATATCAGCAGAATTATAACGGCTATAAATGTATAATAAAGAATTAAATAATAGTAGTCAGGCTCTATCATAACTACACTGTCTACCAAAGTATAATTATCACCATCTACTTTAACCTTATTATCATAATAGATGTTAGTATCCGGCAAAGCAAATAACTTTAACTCTACTATGCCGCGTATTCTTGCAATAGGAGATAATTTACAATTGCTTTTCGGCACCACATAATTATCACCACCACTCAAAAAGGATGTTTTGTATATATAATAATATTCTTGATCTGATCCCTCATATGTCCATGAACGAAACAAATCACCTGAATATACTTTGTATTTGTCAGGATATTTTTGTATTTTCATTTCTTGATGAAAATACAGAAGCAACAAGATAATAAAAATTCCATAGATAACCCCATTAAATATCAAAATACGCTTTTTCAATCTTTCGTCTGCTTTTGTATAACAATGCATTGCCAACGAAATAAGCGCCACAGCGACTAATCCTATCAATGCTTCCATAAATTTCTCCTTTTTTTATTTTTTCTTCGTAATTAACCCTTTACTGTCATTAGCTATTATCCAATAACTTGCAGGGGTATGGGTATCATCCATTCCACCAATATTGAAAACTTTCCCTGCCGGTTGCGTGTCTGCACCTGAATGTAAAAAGTTTCTTCTTGCTATATGGTATTTCGGTGCAACATAGAATCCCATATTGAGAACACTGCCATACAATCTATACTCTCCGACACCTCTTTTGTTATAAGGTACTACCTTATCTCTTCCGTTAGCATAGGTATGTTGTTCCTTAGCAATAACATCGGTAAGTATCATCATTACGGTTGCTCCGTTTTGTTTTACCGCCATTCTGTATACTTTTTTCTCTCTTGGCGTATTTTTGTAAATGGTATCTTCTAGTACATCGAATTCTACAAACTTGCTTATTCTTTCTCCATACTTGTTTCGTTGTTTTTGGAATGCTTGTTGTGCCTGTTCTTTGGTATGGTAGTACGCATTTTTGTAGACATAGGTTTGATTTTTTTGGGT
>JBGZJG010000062.1:0-6041 GCA_041848665.1 Filifactor sp. | reverse complement strand
GCATGTTTCTGTCAAGGAATAAAGCGAAGCACACCTTGACAGAAACATGCATTGTTTGCCCTACGGAAATAAATTTCCTACCTCTTGTGTACTTCCCAAAAGAAATCGGATAAAAAACTATCCGATTTTTTTAGGAAGTCTTATCCATCGCCACCATGCCCATATCAGAAAAAGAGAGGATGTTTTTAGCTATGGCGATATATCATCTTTGCATAAAGATTATCTCAAGAGGAAAAGGAAAAAGCGCAGTAGCAGCTTCCGCATATCGAAGTGGCGAAATGATAAAAAATGAGTATGACGGAATAGTCCATGATTTTACAAGAAAAGGCGGAATAGCATATACAGAAATCCTATTACCGCAAAATGCACCACAGGAATTCTCAAACCGTTCTGTCTTATGGAACAGTGTCGAGAAAATCGAAAAAAGTAAAAATTCACAGCTTGCAAGAGAAATCGAAATCGCCTTACCCAAAGAGTTAAATCGAGAAAAACAAATACAACTTGTACGAGATTATGTAAAAGAAAATTTCGTAAAAGTCGGAATGTGTGCCGACATTGCATTACACGATAAAAATGACGGAAACCCACACGCTCATATCCTACTTACCATGCGACCGTTAAATGAAGATAAAACATGGGGAGCAAAATCAAAAAAAGAATATATCCTTGATGAAAATGGAGAAAAAGTAAAACTCAAAAACGGAAATTACAAAACAAGAAAAATAGATACAGTCGATTGGAACAAGCAAGACAAAGCAGAGGAGTGGCGAAAAGTATGGGCAGATATTACAAACAAATATCTTGAAGAAAATAACATACAGGAAAAAGTTGACCATCGTTCCTATGAAAGACAGGGCATAGAGCAAATACCGACTATTCATTTAGGAGTATCAGCAAGTCAAATGGAGAAGAAAGGCATAGCCACCGACAGAGGAAATATCAACAGAGAAATCAAACATCAAAATATGATTTTAAGAGAAATCTCAAGACGAATAAAAGCCTTACTAAATTGGATAAGGAGAATAGGCAAAGAAGAAAAAGCAGAAGCTGAAAATATCAAATCCCCCCTCCCATACAAAGAAAATTTGCTATCCGTTTTTGAAAATCTTATCCGTAAAAATGCAGATAACTTCTTGCTGCTTTTGCATTATTATCCTATTTTATTGCATATCCAACAACCTTATGGCGAAATTTCATTTCTTCTGTGATACTTGTTTTCATAAAAAGCCTTTCTCTGACAATTTTGGTTTGTCGTTAAACTTATTTTACCGGATGGCTTTCTTTTTTTGGAAAAAGGATACCTCGCAGAGAGTGAATTTCATTATAATTTTAATCAGTGACTCGTATAAAATAAGGCTACGCTATCATTTTGTTTCAAAGCTTCAAAAAAAGAGAACACCCCTTTTCTGTTTACCCTCCAAATCGTTAGATATTTTGTCCAACTTTTGGTGAGAGGGATATTTCGAAAAAATAAGTGCTCTCTTTTGGTCTGGCGATTTCCAAAAAATTCCTATAAAATTCCCTTGTCCACAAGTCTATGGTCTTCTGTTACAAAATCATACAAATTCTTTCGTGCATTGGTAAGCATAAGTTTGATACGATTGATTTGGTTGACTTCACTTGCGCCGGGATCATAGTCGATTGCTACGATATTTGCTTTTGGATAGAGATTTTTGATGCGTTTGATGGCACCTCGGCCGGTAATGTGATTAGGCAGGCAGGCGAACGGTTGCACACACACGATATTATTCACTCCGCTTCGCACAAGCTCCAACATTTCCGCAGTCAACAGCCAACCTTCTCCGGCTTGGTTTCCTCTTGATACGACGTCATCCGATACAAGTGCCATTTTTTGAATGGATACGGGCGGCTCAAACCGTTTGCTTGCTTTCAATGCTTCCCTCATCGGTTTTCGATACATTTCAATAATTTTAATTGCCGCAGCAGCATTAAATTTTACACTTTTTTTCATACCGAGCTTGTTTGACTTAAATTCTTGATTGTATAGACTGTACAAAAAGAAATTCATAAGTTCCGGCATGATAACTTGTGCCCCTTCTTTTTCAATTTCTTCCACCAACTGATTGTTTGCGGTAGGATGAAACTTAACCAAAATCTCTCCCACAATTCCTACTTTCGGAATTGTTTTCTCTACCAATGCCAGATTATCAAAATCTTTTACAATTTCTCTGACATTTTTCTTAAACTCCATTAAATTTCCATTTCGAACATTATGCTTACAAGTCGGTATCCACCAATCATACAAACGATTTGCAGAACCGGCGACTTTTTCATACGGTCTCACATTGTACAACACATTCATAAACAAATCTCCATACAACATCCCTATAACAACTTTGTTTAGGGTTTTGAGGGTCAATTTAAACCCCGGATTTTCTTCCAATCCGCTTGCATTAAGAGAAATAACCGGAATTTGCTCCATACCTGCATCCTTCAATGCTTTTTTCAAAAAAGCAATATAGTTGGTAGCCCGACAAGCGCCTCCTGTCTGGCTCAAAATCAAAGAGGTATTCTTCAAATCATACTTTCCGCTTTTCAGCGCCGCCATCATCTGCCCGATTACAATAATGCTTGGAAAACACGCATCATTGTTAACATATTTCAAACCTTCATCAACCGCTTGTTTATCAACAGACGGAAGAACCTCCAAGCGATACCCGTCCTCTTTGAGCGCATCCTCCATAAATTGGAAATGTACCGGCGACATTTGCGGACACAAAATCGTATGTGTTCTCTTCATATCTTTGGTAAACACATTTTTCTTTTCCGTTTTTTTGTTCGTTTCAAGTTGCATATTTCCCTGCTTGTCACGTTCTCCAATGCTCGCTTTAAGAGAACGGATACGAATGCGCACTGCACCGAGGTTACTGCCCTCATCTATTTTTATCAACGTATAGAGTTTGTTTTTCTTTTCCAGAATTTCCGCAACCTGGTCTGACGTTACGGCATCTAAACCACATCCGAAGGACGTAAGCTGAATTAACTCCAAATTCTTATTTCGGGAAACGACAGAAGCTGCACGATACAATCTGGAATGATACGTCCATTGATCCACTACCCGCAAAGGCTCCTCAAGAATTCCCATATGTGCCACACTGTCTTCGGTTAAGACTGCAAATCCCTCCGCAGTTATAATTTCCGTCATACCATGATTAATTTCGGGATCAATATGATATGGTCTTCCACACAACACAATTCCTTTTTTGTTTTCCTTGTCCAAGTATTCTAAAACTTCTTCTCCTTTTCGGCGGATTTCATTCTTGAAACGAAAAAGCTCCAACATCCCTTTTTCAATCGCCGCTCGAATTTCCCGTCGAGTCAAATCAGTATTTTTCAGACAATCCACCAAAGCATCTTCAATGCTCTTCTCACTGTTCAAATTAATAAACGGATTTGCATAATTCACCTTTGCAACATCTTCCATATTATTTTTGATTACTTCCGGATAAGAGTTCACGACCGGACAGTTGTAGTGATTTCCAACCAGATCAAATTCTTTTAGTTCATAATTGACGGCAGGATAAAAGATAAACGGCACTCCAATATCAATCAAATACTGTATATGGCCGTGAACCATCTTTGCAGGATAACACGCCGCCTCAGACGGAATAGACTCAATCCCTCGATTATAAACTTTTTTATTGGATTTTGGCGAAAGAATAACTTGAAAGCCTAATTCCGTAAAAATCGTATGCCACAGAGGATAGTTTTCGTACATATTCAAAACTCTCGGAATACCTACTTTTCCACGCTTTGCCTTGTCATTAGACAATGGTTTGTATCGAAAAATCCTATCGTATTTATACTTGAACAGATTAATTTGTTCTTCTTTTTGACTTTGTTGCCCTGCTCCTCGTTCACAACGATTACCGGAAATAAACTGTCTTCCATCTTCAAAATTAGTCACAGTCAAGAGGCAATTATTTGCACACAAGCCGCAGTGCCGAAACGTTTTTTCCTGTTTGAACTGATCAAGTTCTTCTATACCGAGCAAAACGGTTTTCCGATCCGGCTGATAACGTTCTTTCGCTATCAATGCCGCACCAAATGCTCCCATAATTCCTGCAATATCAGGACGAATAACATTTACTCCCGTCTCCAATTCAAACGCACGCAGAACTGCCTCGTTATAGAATGTTCCCCCCTGTGCGACAACATTTTTTCCCAAAGTTTCAGGATTACGCAGTTTAATTACTTTGTACAATGCATTTTTAATAACGGAATACGAAAGCCCCGCAGAAATATCACTTAAAGTCGCTCCTTCTTTTTGCGATTGCTTTACCTTGGAATTCATAAATACGGTACATCTGCTGCCCAAATTAATCGGTTTTTGTGACAAAAGAGCCTCTTTTGCAAAATCACGTACCGGCATATTCAACGAATGTGCAAAACTTTCGATAAATGAGCCACACCCCGAGGAGCATGCTTCATTGAGCAAAATACTGTCTACAACTCCATCCTTGATACGAATTGCCTTCATATCCTGGCCTCCGATATCAATAATAAAATTGACATTGGGTGCAAAATGTTTCGCCGCTTTATAATGGGCAATCGTCTCCACCTCTCCGATATCAATTTTAAGTGCCGCTTGAATGAGTTTTTCTCCGTATCCGGTAATAGCAGACTGAACAATCTTTGCCTTCGGAGGAAGTTTTTGATACAAATCTTTTAAAATGGAGATACACAAATCCAACGGCTCTCCCTCATTACTATTGTAATAACTGTAAACAAGCTCTCCGTTTTCATTAATCACTGCCACCTTTGAGGTCGTAGAGCCTGCATCCATCCCCAAATATAAATTTCCCTCTTGTTCTTCCAGCGGTGCTTTCTTGACTTCATCTCTCCCATGCCGCACTCGAAATTCTTTTAACTCTTCCTCGTCGGCAAACAACGGCTGCAATACATTTGCGTTTGAAACCGTATCGCTGTGAATTGCACTGATTCTATAAATCAAATCTCCCACAGTAATTGGAGATTTCTCCTGCTCACCTGCCAAATATGCAGCTCCCATAGCCACAAAAAGCTGAGAATTTTCGGGAAAAATAACATCCTCATCCTTCAAACCCAAAGTTTCGATAAAACGTTGCCGCAAAGAAGAAATAAAATAGAGCGGACCTCCCAAAAACGCAACCTTTCCTCTAATCGGTTTCCCACACGCCAAACCACTTATCGTCTGATTGACAACCGCTTGAAAAATGGAAGCGGCAATATCTTCCTTGAGTGCACCCTCATTGATAAGAGGTTGAATATCCGTCTTTGCGAATACTCCACAACGTGATGCAATCGGATAGATAACTTTGTAACCCTTCGCAAGTTCATTTAATCCCTCGGCATCCGTCTTCATCAACGTTGCCATTTGGTCGATAAATGCTCCCGTACCTCCTGCACAACTTCCGTTCATACGTTGCTCCATGCTTTCTCCGAAATAAGTAATTTTCGCATCTTCTCCGCCAAGTTCAATTGCGACATCCGTCTGCGGAATGAGTTCTTCTACGGTCTTTGTACAAGCAATTACCTCCTGTACAAATTCAATCCCCAATTCTTCCGAAAGAGATAATCCTCCCGAGCCTGTTATTATAATCTTTATTTCCTGTTGTCCGATATTTTTTTCACACTCATACAGCAAATTTTTTACCGCTGTTTTTACATCCGAAAAATGTCGCCGATATTCCTTAAACAAAATATTCCCCAAGTCATTCACAACAACAATTTTCACCGTTGTGGAACCAATATCTATGCCTACACGAAGGACCTCCATAATTTTTCCCCCCTTTTTTTTTAACCGAACCATCCTATGGCAATTCTCCATATTTTTCTGCATCAAACCTTCCATCAAACAAATAAACCGAAGGTACTGCTATAATTTATACGAAAACGATATTTTTATATAATGTTTCGTATAACCTGCTTTTCACCTATATTGTTCCATAAAACAAAGTCCTATTTCCATTCTGTCTTTCATCAGCAATAAAAAAAATTAAACAAAGAGCCGCCTTCTGCATCGCACACATTTTAAAAAT
>JBGZJG010000061.1:0-9168 GCA_041848665.1 Filifactor sp. | reverse complement strand
AGTGCATGAATATTTTGTTTATGTTAAAATAAAATTGTTACATAATTTTGGCAAATAAAAAAAGTGTATTGTGAAGAAAGGAGTATTGCGATGAAAAAGAAATGTTTGGTTCAATGGCTTGTATTATTGAATTTTTGTATTTTGCTCGGTTGTTCGGCAATCGGTGCGGTTTATGCGAATGATTGGAACGATGAGTATAATTGGTACGATGAGTACAATGGGCATGATATACCTAGAAAGATTACGATTATATTTGACTTGCAGGGTGGAAAAATACCGGCAGGAAAAGAAAGTGTGCTTCATACACACCAAACAAAGAAGGTGTATCAAAAAGGTAATTATATTCCCACAAGTGAATTTGATTTCTTCAAAGGGGGTTGTACCTACAAAAGAGGGAGAAGAATTTTTGGGGTGGAGACTTCAAGAAGTGGAGAGTAAGTATACCGTTACCGACTACAATTGGTACTTTGGGGACTTTCATATTTTGCAGATAAGAAAGCCTACTCTTAATTTTGTTGCTGATTGGAAGGAGTAGGGATAGAGTTTCGGTAGAGGATTGATTTGATCGGAAGAAAAGGTTGTTTGCGGGAAAGTAGAATAAAAGGGAATTAGAATTGGTGTTGGAATAAACGGAAATAAGCCAGAGGAGAATATATGATGAAGGAATTGGGTACGAATGAATAATCTCAAGGTAAATTCAAGCAAAAATATATTGTCGGGAGAATGGAAAGAGGCATGGATTATTGCTTTTTTCGTAGCAGCAGGCTCGCAGTTTTATGTCGATGCATTTGCAAATGGTTTTATTATTGCATTTTCCGTAGTCATCTTCCCTATATTTTTGTATTTGTATCGGGAACGTTCGATTTTTAAACTTTGTATGATTACATCTATTTTTTCGCCTTTTTTTCGTGGATTGGTACTGACTTTTCATGGTGCGTCTTTTCGTTTGGCTATGGCAACGGTGTATCCGGAGTGTTTTTTCTATCTTTCGTACAGTTTTATTTTTTATATCGGATACCATATCAGGCAGTTGGACAGTAGAACAGAAGATATTTATCGGCTGACGTCCATTGTTTTTGCATGTGATTTTTTCTCGAACATTGTTGAATTTTCCATGCGAGAGGGAATTGACCGTTTGGTTCATGAGACAATGTATTATTTACTTACAGTTGCAATGCTTAGGACCGTTTTAGTGATTATTTTGATTGTCATCATTAATTCGTCAGAGAATTTTTTGCTCCAAAAGGAAAACCGACGACGTTATGAGCAGCTTGTGATGATGAATTCGATGTTTAAGTCGGAGCTTTATATGATGAGCAAGAGTGTTGTCGATATTGAGAGTGTAATGAAGAAGTCTTTTGATTTGTATCGGCAGTTGAATGGAACTCCGGAAATGAAAGAAAAGAAGAATATGGCTCTTGAGATTGCAAAAGATATTCACGAGATAAAAAAAGAGTATGGAAGATTGATGCGAGGGATTGAGAATGCATTTACACCAAATGTCAGAGAGGTACAGATGACATTGCGGGAGCTTGTTCGTATGTTGTGCTTTTATATTGAACATGGAGAGGAAGTCGAGAGAAAATCCGTTTTGTTTGATTGCATTCAACCATATACAATGGATAAAATTGTTGTTACTTATCCGTATCAGTTGATTTCCATTTTGCAGAATTTGTTGTCCAATGCGGTGGAGGCTTTGGAAGTGGGAAAACCGAATGCACAAATTAATTTTCAGGTGTATGAGGAGAGAGAGGATCTTTGTTTTTCGATAAGGGATAATGGACGAGGGATGACGAAGGAAGAACAGGAAATGATATTTATTGCGGGCTATTCAACGAAGTTTGATGAAAAGACGGGAGAAATCAATCGGGGATTAGGCCTTATTATTGTAAAGGATATGGTGGATTTTTTTCATGGGAGTATTGAAGTGCAGTCCAAATTGCATGAGTTTACGGAATTTATCGTAAAGATACCAAGGGAGTATATATAGAGGCATAGATTTGGGAAGGGAAGATTGACTTTGAAATTTTATATCATAGATGATGATATGGGGATTGTGCAAAATTTAAAAAATATTATTGTTTCGGCAGACCTTGGAGAGGTAATCGGATATACACAAAATCCGGATACGGCAATAACTGAGATTGCAAAATTACAGCCGGATATTACATTGGTGGATTTTTTGATGCCGGGGAAGGACGGTTTATCTGTCATTGAGGAGGTGAAACATGTTTCATTGGGAACGAAGTTTATTATGATTTCTCAAATTTCGGATAAACAGTTAATTTCGGACGCATATTCCTGCGGTGTGGAATTCTTTATTCAAAAACCGATTAATATTATTGAAGTAAAAAGCGTAGTTGAGAAGGTAATTGAGTCCATTCGTATGCAAAGTCTCTTAAAAAGTATCAAAAATATTATGAATACGCAGCCTCATACCTTGCAACAAGAGCACGAAAAACAGGACATGGTTTCACAGTCACTTGAAAATTGCAGAAAAATATTGAACGAACTTGGGATTATCGGAGAAAAAGGGAGCAACGATATTTTGGGATTGGTGCAGTATGTTTTGGTAAGCCGCAAGGAGTATGATAAGAATACAGTTTCCCTTTATGGACAAACCGTTGATATGTCTGAAAAGATTATCCGCCAGAGAATTCGTCGTGCGCTCAAAAAAGGGATGGAAAATATTGCGAGTTTGGGGATGGAGGATTATTGCAATCCTACTTTTGAAGCTTATGCAAACACGCTGTTTGATTTTGCACAGGTACGTATGGAAATGGATCTTCTTCGAGGGAAGTCTTCCGTAGGAGCAAAAATAAATGTGGATAAGTTTATTTCCACTTTATTTTTATATCTTGAGAGATAGAACATGAGACGATAGAGAAAAATGAGGATATAATACAAAAATTCTGAAAATAATTTCAAATAGTTTTTGTATCGTAAGCGAAATGGAATGACAAAAATAATAGAAAATTTAAAAGAAATTTTAATTTTTTTGAAGTAATTTGAGTTTTTTTGAAATCTCCTTTTATGATAGGTTTGGGATAAAAAATCAAACAAAAAAAGGAGGTAACAAAATGGATTTAACAACATTAACAGGCACGATTGCGAAAGCGTTGTGGAGTACACCGATGATTGTGTTATGTTTGGGAGTGGGAGTTTATTTTACGATTATGATGAAGGTACCGCAGGCAAGGCTCTTTAAGGATATGCTTCATCATTTGCTCGGTGGAAGTTCTTCCGACAGCGGAATTTCTTCTTTTCAAGGTTTTGCGATGGCATTGGGAGGAAGAATTGGAGTAGGAAATATTGCGGGAGTAGCGACTGCAATTTATTTCGGTGGTCCGGGTGCTATCTTTTGGATGTGGGTCATTGCGTTTGTGGGCGCATCATGTGCATTTGCAGAGTCCGCTTTGGCACAAATTTGGAAGGAAGAAATCAACGGGGAGTATCGTGGCGGTCCGGCTTACTACATAGAACACGGAACGGGTTTGAAATGGCTTGCGGTTTTATTTGCGATTGCGGGAATTATTGCAAACGCCTTGACGGGTCCTACCATTCAAGCATTTAATATTGCAGATGCGGCAAAGAGTGCATTCGGATTAAATCCGTGGATTGTAGGCTGCGGTGTTGCGGTTTTGTTCTCGGTAGTTATTTTTGGCGGAATGAAACGTATCGGAAAATTTGCGGAATATATCGTTCCGTTTATGGCAATTATCTATATTATTTTGGCATTGATTATTTTGGGAATTAATGCCAAACAAATTCCAGCGATGTTCGGTTTGATTTTTAGAAGTGCATTTAATAAAGAGGCAATGTTCGGTGCAATTTATGGAAGTACGATTATGTGGGGTGTAAAAAGAGGAGTTTATTCCAGTGAGGCAGGACTTGGTTCAGGCTCACAGGCATCTGCGGCAGCGGAGGTTTCTCATCCGGCAAAGCAAGGATTGGCACAATCGTTTTCGGTATATGTAGATACTTTGTTTGTGTGTACGGCTACGGCATTGATGATTTTGTCCACGAATTGTTATAATGTAACCGACGGGGCGGAAGGGTTTTTGGTAAACAACTTGCCGGGAATAGGACAGGGGACTTCTTATACACAGGCGGCGATTGATTCCGTATTTCCGGGCTGGGGTTCTGCATTTATCGCAGTTGCAATGTTTTTCTTTGCTTTCACAACGCTATTATCCTTTGCATTTTATAGTGATTGCAACGTATCTTATATGTTTAAGAAAAGTGCATTCTTCAAACAAATTGCATTGGGATTTAAAGTTTTGATTGTGGTTATGATTGTATTCGGAAGTATAAAGAGTTCAGATGTCGCATGGAATTTTGCTGATATAGGGGTTGGCTTAATGGCATGGATTAACTTGATTGCATTGATTTTACTTCGCAAGAAAGTATGTTCCGTTTTGAAAGATTATGAGGAACAAAAGAAACAAGGCTTGGATCCTGTTTTTTATCCGAGTAAATCCGGTTTCCAAAATGCGGAATTGTGGGACAAAATTGTAGCAAAAAATTATTCTGCATTAAATCAAGGCAAATAATTTTAATTTTATATTCCTTACCAAAGATATGGTAAAAAGGGATAATTCATAGAAAGTGGCTGTTAGTATATCTTTCATAGGTGTTTCGTATAACTGTTCATTTGTATGTAAGTCTACTATGTTATTGGGTTTAGTATGAGATAGCATTTGAAATCAAATTTTGCAAATAGAGGATTGCTTATAGTGGAGGTCATTGAATTTATCTGACAGGATTTTTTGACGAACTGTAAGTATTCGTAATAAAAAGGTTCATCATATAAGAGGAGTTTGTATCTTTGAGCGGATGCAAACTCTTTTTTTATGGTGGGGAAGGGCATAACGGGACATGATTGGAATTGTTAACAAGCTAATACGAATATCTGATTAAATCAGGGGTATTAATGCTCTATACAGGCAACACTTTGCTATTTATTTTGCACATAATACGAATAGCCTATAAAAAGCATACATTCTATTTTAATAATAGAACTATAAAAAATATAATTCATATTTTTTACGGGGTATTTTAATTGGAGATTAGTACAAATTTACTATGCTATTCGGTTTTAGTATAAAAATCTATTTGTAATTCAGAAAAATAGTTTTGTTATTTCAATCGGTGGAGCAAGTGATATGTGTGGAAAATAAGGATGAATAAAACAAAAAAATGATTTCCTGAAAACAGAGTTGCAAGTTTGAAAAAACATTGAAAAATTAATTTATTTAACAGTTGCAATTCAAAAAGACAAATGCTATAATGTTCGCATGTTGAATATAATTGTATGCAAATAAAAACAAAATATCAATCGGAACTATTGGATAGAAGTTTGGAAAATAACAGGCGAATATACCGTTCTTTAGGAATGGGCAAGAACGGTTTGCGGAAAGGAAGAGCGTATGAAAAAAATTCAGATAGGTTTGTTGGGGTTTGGTACGGTAGGAACGGGAGTGGCAAAGGTTTTGGAACAAAATGGCGAATTGATTTCCAAAAGGCTTGGTGCTGAACTTTGTATCAAAAAGATTTTGGTAAGAGATTCCAACAAACAAAGATATGAAGGCATTTCGAGAGAGAAGTTTACGGAAGATGAGCAAGAAATTTTGAGAGATGATGAAATTGAAATTGTTATTGAGGTAATGGGCGGGACAGGAAAAGCAAAAGAATGTATTTTGTCTGCATTGAAAAACAAAAAGCATGTTGTAACGGCGAATAAGGATTTGCTTGCAGAGTGTATGCAGGAACTTACAAAAGAGGCCGAAAACAATCAGAGACAGCTTTTGTTTGAAGCGAGCGTTGCAGGTGCTATTCCGATATTAAGACCGCTTACCGTAAATCTTGCAGGTGATAAAATCAATGAGATTATGGGAATTATAAATGGAACTACCAATTATATTTTGACAAAGATGAAAAATCAAAAAGGGGTGAGCTTTGAAGAGGTTTTGAAGGAGGCACAGGAGCTCGGGTATGCTGAGGCGGATCCGACTGCTGATGTCGATGCACTTGATGCGGGGCGAAAGGCGGCAATTTTGGCAACATTGGCATTTCATTCTTATGTTCATTTTGGGGATGTATTTACGGAGGGAATTCGAAACATTAGTGAAAAAGATATTGCCTATGCCGAGAAGATGAATAAGACGATTAAGCTTATTGCTTTCGCAAAACAGTCGGGAGAAGAAATTATTGTTAAGGTTCATCCATGCATGATTTCAAGCAATCATCCGCTTGCGTCGGTGGAGGATTCGTTCAATGCGGTCTTTGTTTCAGGCAATGCGGCAGGTGATTGTATGTTTTATGGAAGAGGAGCGGGAGAACTTCCGACGGCCAGTGCCATTGTAGGAGATGTGGCGGAGATTGCCAAAAATATTTTGGCACAAAATGAAGTACAACAGATGTGCAAGGTCTTTGAGAAGAAAAAAATTGCTGATGTGAAACAACTTCAAATTACTGCCTTTTTACGCATGAAAAAAATGGAAAATAAATTGGATTTGCAAGAGATTAAGGGGATTTTTGCGGAGAATAAGGCGAATGTCCAAAAGATATTTGCGGATGATGAGGAATGGGTGTTTGTTGTGCAAGCAAGGGAGCTTGATTTGGAAAAGGCTACAAGAGCTTTGATAGAAAAGAAGTTGATAAAAGAGATTGCATCAATGATAAGATTGGAAGGAGAATAAAGATGGCTTGGAGAGGATTGTTGGAAACTTACGGGAAATATTTGCCGGTTACGGAAAAAACACCGAAGATAAGCTTGTTGGAAGGAAATACTCCATTGATTAAAGGCGAAAATTTATCTAAAGAATTGGGAGTGGAGTTATATTTCAAATATGAAGGATTGAACCCGTCCGGCTCTTTTAAGGATAGAGGAATGGTTATGGCGGTTGCAAAAGCGATGGAAGAAGGTTCAAAGGCAATTATGTGCGCTTCGACAGGAAACACATCCGCATCGGCTGCAGCTTATGCGGCAAGATGTGGTTTGGATTGTGTCGTGCTCATTCCGGATGGAAATATCGCAATGGGAAAACTTGCACAGGCATTAATTTATGGTGCAAAAGTTGTTGCAATTGATGGAAATTTTGATAAAGCACTGGATATTGTAAAAGAAATTACAGCGGAATATCCGATTACACTTGTCAATTCTCTCAATCCGTATCGCATTGAAGGACAGAAGACAGGAGCGTATGAAATTTCGGACGTGTTGGGAGATGCTCCCGACTATTTGGCAATTCCGGTAGGAAATGCGGGGAATATTACCGCATATTGGAAAGGCTTTAAAGATTATTATGAGGCGGGAAATAATAAAAATCTTCCTACAATGCTCGGGTTTCAAGCGGAAGGAGCATCGCCGATTGTACAAAATCGTATCTTTGAAAATCCGGAAACTGTGGCAACTGCGATTCGTATCGGAAATCCGGCAAGTTGGGAAAAAGCGGTCAAAGCTTTGGAAGAGTCCAAAGGAGAGATTGACAGCGTAACGGATGAGGAAATTTTGTTTGCGCAGAGATATTTGGCGTCGAAGGAAGGTATTTTTGCAGAACCGGCATCTGCGGCATCTCTTGCAGGTGTCTTGAAAAAACATGCAAACGGAACTTTGGAAAAAGGAACGAGAATTGTTTGTATCTTAACGGGAAACGGATTGAAGGATCCCGATGCGGCACTTCGACAAATTATGCGTCCTCAAACGATCAAAGCGGAAAAACAATCCGTTTTGGACGTTATTTACAAGAAATAGACGAGGTTTGTAAAAATCTTTCAAAAAAGAGGATGCTTTAATCGTTCTCAAATCGAGTAAAAATGAATTCGTTTGAACGAGTTCATATCGCTTTTATAAGGCGACTTGATTTTTTAGATACATTCCGGAGGCCATCTGACATGTTTTTGGAAATACAAAAAATATGTAAGGAACGAACAAGTATATCACAAATAAAAGGAGCATTGCTTATATGAAGGAAAATGCAGTCAGAGTAAAAATTCCCGCAACAACTGCAAATTTGGGACCTGGTTTTGACACGATGGGAATGGCACTGAATTTGTACAACGAAATTATTTTAAAAGAAGATACGGGGTTCTCTATTTTTGTAGAGGGAGAAGGAGCAAAATTTGTATCCGTTGAAAAAGATAATTTGGTATATCAAGCGGTAGAGAAAGTTTTTGAGAAAATAAACTATCATGCATCGGGACTTCACATTGTTATAAAGAATGAAATTCCCGTAAGCAGAGGGTTGGGCAGCAGCGCAGCGGCAATTGTAGGAGGTTTGGTTGCAGCAAATGAGTTGACGGGAAAACAACTTTCCGCTCAAGAAATTTTGAATATGGCAAATGAAATGGAAGGGCATCCGGACAATGTGGCGCCTGCATTGCTGGGAGGCTTGGTAATCAGCAGTATGGTTGGAGAGGAGCCGGTTTGTTTTTCCGTACATTTAAACGAGAATTGGAGTACAGTCGTTTTTATTCCTGATACACCGCTTTCGACCCAAAAGGCGAGAGAAGTTATGCCGAGAGAAGTTTCGCTTAAAGATGCGGTATTTAATGTATCGAAAGTTGCCATGATGACAGCGGGATTTGTGTCGGGAGATTTGGCACTTGCCGGAAGAATGATGGAGGATAGACTTCATCAACCGTATCGTATGCCGCTGATAAGAGGAGCAAAAGAAATTTTGAGTGTGGCAAAACAGGCGGGCGCTTATGGTTCGGCAATTAGCGGGGCAGGCTCTACATTGATTGCCTTTTGTGAAAAAGATAGAGAAGAAAAAATTAAAAGCGCAATGGAAAAGATGGCATTGCTCAAACAGCAAAGCGGAGTTTGCAAAGTTTTGAGACCTATTTCAAAAGGCGCTGAGGTACTATCCTTTTAACAAGTATGACGGAAAAAGAAATACTTTTGGTTTTCGCTATGAAGGTGTTTCTTTTTTTCAAATATAGGCAATTCGCTTTGAGAAAGCGAAACGGAAAAAGTATAGTTTTTCCATTGTATAAAAATTAAGACAGCAAGAATATTTCAACAAAGGAAATGTATTCATTGTGTAATAGTGTAGGTGTATGAACGAAAATAGAGTTATATCAGCAAACGGCATTAGGCTGAAAATTTGACACGAAAGAAGGAATAACATTTGAGTTTAGTAGTGCAAAAGTACGGCGGATCTT
>JBGZJG010000060.1:0-19197 GCA_041848665.1 Filifactor sp. | reverse complement strand
GGTGTGCTTTGTGTATCGAGGGTATATCCAAAGACAAGACGGTATAACAACAGTCAGAGGAAGTGTCTGCATATATATGCCTCAGCTTGATGAAACAGAAGATTTTTCCGTTTCGGAACAAGTGGAATTGTAATTTGACATGTAAAGTGATAAAAAAAGTTTTTGCGTAAAAAGGCGTGAAAAATAGTGATTGTTGTTAAAAAATGTTGAAATATGCGTGATTTTAGCGTTATAAAAATGTAAAATAATGAAAAATTGTGAAAGCAGGTTGTCAAAAATAATTTTGGGATTCTGCTCTTTTTTTGACTAATCTGGATCGGTGTTTGAACGGTTTTTAAATAATGTTAAAAAAGCATTAAAAAAGCTTTTAAAAACATACTGTATATAATGGTGTATATGTTGAAATTTCAACAAAAACATAGTTTTAGAACAGTGTTAAAAAATAAAAAGGATATTAAACGCTCTATAATAACTGTAATGCAGAGGTCGTTTAATATCTTTTTTTGTTTAAAAATGATTTAAAAAGTAGTCTCGTCAATAATCATGTCATTTTAACGCCTGTAATTAAGGCATTAAATGTAAGAATTTCGCATAATTCAAACGGATTTAATCAGTTGATCAGGTGAATGCGAACTACATAGGATCAGTGAACCCGACTTGTTGGATTGAAAACTAAAGTATGCTCATCTTTGCTTTTTGTATCATAAAAAATATTAAAAAGTGTTAAAAATTCAGTTTTATCAATGGTTACATAATTTTAACGGTTGTATTTAAAATGAAAAAAAGTCGGCGAACTCGACGAACTAAAATTGATTTTTCGACGAACATAGTTCGTTGAGTTGAAAATGCAAGGATACAGGGCATTTTTACAAGATGGCAAATGATAAATTACTTCGCTACATTTTAGTAAATAAATTTAGCATAATCACAAAAAATTATGATGATGGTTTTGGTCGATTTGAAATATAATTTTTTACAAAGTAATGGATGATATTTATCCTAATTTTTACATAATCAGGCTGTTTTTGTTTGTTTTGTGTATAAAAAAAGTATTAAAAGTGTTAAAAAGTCAGTTTTATCAATGATTACACGATTTTAACAGTTGTATTTAAAATGAAAAAAAGTCGGGTAACTCGGGTAACTAAAATTCAAAAGTCAGGTAACTCGGTTACTCGACTTGAAAACACAAGGGTACAGGGCATTTTTGCAAAATAGCAAATGATAAATTACTTCGCTATATTTTGGTAAATAAATTTAGCAAAAACAAGAAAAAAATAATCTTAAGAAAATCTATAATTTGACTCCTAGAATCTTGAAATCGGTATATTCATTGTTGATAATAATAGGCTTATATTTTTTGTTGATTGCACGGAGTTCTATGCGATCTGGAAATTGACGGAACTCTTTTAAAGTGGTGGCATTGTTGATTGATGCAACTACTATTTGTCCATCTCTTGCAGTGTTTTGTTTTTTTACGAGAATAGTGTCGCCGTCTTCAATTAAAGGGTACATACTATCCCCTTTAATCTGTAGAGCGAAATCTGCCTGTGCAGCCTCTTTGGTAGATGGTATTGCTACTACATCATCAAACGTATAATCATCAGGAAGGGCAATGGGTTGTCCTGCGGCCACATATCCAAGCATAGGAATATATATTTTTTCTTCTTTTGGTAGATGATTTGTAGTATAAGGCGTTGGTTCTTCTGCAACTCTTGTGAGTTTATTTTCTAAACTACTATTTTTTTGAATTTCAGCATATTTTAAGAAGTTGACAAATAGTTGTAATTTGTTTACATCTGACTTATTTAAATCTGATATATCATTTAAAAGTTCGGCAGAGGTATGATTAATACTTTTTGAATTTTCGCTGTCCTCTCCAGTTAGCAAAAAATCAGTAGATACACCCAAAAAGTTTGCAAGAGGCTTTATATACTCTGCTGGTGGATTGGTATTTCTTCTTTTCCAATTACTAATAACTCCTTTTGAAATGTTTAATTCGTTCGCCAAGTCAATCGGGCGAATATTTTTCATATCCATCAACTGAAACATTCTTTCTATAATTTTCATAATCGAGCTCCTTTATAATTTTACCTTAAACAAAATAAAGTAAACAAAATACAACTTTACTATTGACAAGTTTTCAAATGAATACTATAATATAAGTGTGATAAAAAATACAGTCTATTTATTATATCATACACAAGGATACTACACAAAAATTTAAGGAGGAAAAGAAAATGATGAAACAAAATATGACAGTCGTGGAGTATGAAAAATTGGAAAAGTTATGTAAGCCGGTTATAGAGGAACTAAAAGACAACTTCCACCCTCATATCTCCGTGGTAATAACATCGGATGGAATAAGAGTGGAAGAGTCAGTGTTTTATGCACCATCTAAATTTTAGAGTAACGGTATGAGTTTTTGATGTGTGATGCATGATAGCTTCCTTTTGATGAAGCTGACATCAAGCCATTGTAAACATATTCAGGAACATTGTAGTAATCATAAGTTCCTGAATTAAATTGTATTCTTAGTGTCTGAGAAGATGGATCATATCCGACAGACACTAAGTTACTGGAAGAAACAGGTTGCATAATCATAATCATTGATCTCCTTTCTATATATCGTTTCTAATACGAATATATTATACCATATGTAGAGTAAAAAAGGAAAATAAATATGAAAAATTTAAAAAAAATAAGGTTATCATTAGGACTAAAACAAAGGGAAATTGCTAAGATTGCCGGCGTTTCTTATCAAATGTACTCTCATTATGAGACTGGAAGAAGAGATTTGCCGGTAAGGGTTGCAAAAAAAATAGCCGAAGGATTAAAAGTTAATTGGATGGAGTTATATGATGAGTAGTAAAAATAACAAAGGAAAAAGAATAAACATGGATGTGTTTTTTGGGAAGGGGGAGTAGTAAATGAAAGAATATAAACGCAGAAATTTGAAATTGACACCGTTCGGGCTGAATGTAAAAAAGAGATTGCTCGACAAGGGAATGACACAAAAAGAGTTGGCAAGCGAGCTTGGTATCCATGGTTGTTATTTAACAGAAATTCTGTACGGTATTCGTGCTGGATGGAAGTACCGAGAACAGATTGAAGATATTTTGAGTATGAAGAAAAGTGTTTAGGAGTGATATGAGACATGTTAGGATTTTGCTATGTAAAAGAAGCTGAGGGGCTTAAGAAATATGTAAAAAAAAGATATCCTAAATGGGATATCGAGGAATTAGAATATCAAAGCTACAGAAGAATAAAGGAATATTTTATGACACATTTGCAGGAGTGCAAATGCTTGGAGGATTGTCAAGCAATGTTTCGAGATTATTGGCATTCAATCGGACTTGGTCGATGTCTTGAGCAACAACTTATTTCCAGAGCTTATCAAAGAGCATTGGAAGATGTATGCAGTTATATTGTGCGTAAGTATAAAGGGAACATCGAACTTAAAGAGTCGATAGAAAAAATATAGAAAACAAGAAAGGGTGTTTATTATGAATTATGACAAAAATGTAGTGGAATTGTATTTGGAAATGGCGAGGGGATTAGTACGGCAAGTTAAGGTTTTGGAAAGTATCAATCATGAATATTTTTGCTCTGTAATGCAGAGGCTGGAACAGGAGGGAATGGATGGCATAAAAGAAGAAGAGTTAGCGGAAATACGGATGAATTCTGGACGAATACTAAGTCTTTCCGAGGAGCTGGATACTATCGTATCAAAACTGCTCTTAATTAACTCTTCTGATAACAGTATATCAGAAGAAACGAAAAGAGACAAGAAGTAATTTTGAAGTAAGGAATAGATGAATCATTAAATCGGTTGGGAGGAATCAAGTATGAATTTAACAGTAAAGGAGGTTGCAGAACTAAAAGGGTGTTCAATTAGATACATTCAGAGTCAAATTAAAGACGGAAAAATCATAGCGATGGAGGCTGAAAATCCATCGAATAATCAAAAAGAATATCGTATCCAAGTTGAAGATTTACCGGAAGAGTTGCAGACGAAATACTATGCAAGAATCAACAAAGAACTACCTGCTACTCTGAAAAAAGAGCATAAAAGCTACACTAAACAGGTTGAAGAAAAACGAATCGATGAATATAGCAAAGCAGAGCGAGAGGAGATTGAACTTTGGTGCAGTATTTTATCTCGCTGGCAGGAGCATAGGGCAATGTATGAAAGTAAGTTGGAAGCTGACAAGGATATTATCGGTGCAATCAATATGGAACTAAGAATGAGAGGACTTGACCTTAGAGTCAACTCACAAAAATTGTACCGAAAATATCATTACTATAAAAACGGAATGTATGGCGGTTTGATTGATGAGCGAGGCGGTTGGAACAAAGGGCAGAGTAGTATACCCACAGAGGTTTGGGATGGTTTTTTGTACTACTATCTTGACGAAAGGAGACCGAGTCTCTCGACTGTTTACCGAAATACGGTTGATTGGACAAAGGAATTTTATCCGGAACTTGTCGAAGTAATTCCGTCCGAGCGAAGTTTCCGCAGGCACTTACAAAACGATGTACCTAAAGCGGTTGTAACTCTATTTCGGAAAGGGCAAAAGGCACTTGATGATAGCTGTTTATATTATATTGAGCGGCTATATGATGACTTGGAAGTGAATGACTGCTGGGTAACGGACAACCATACTCTGGATATACAGACAAAGAAAGAAGATGGAACGGATGCCATACACAGGTTATACCTTACAGCATTTTTGGATGCAAAATCAGGGGTTATAACCGGCTGGAACATTACTGATAATCCGAGTATTAACAGTACACTCTTTGCACTTAGAATGGGGATTTTGAAGTACGGGAAACCACGAATGATCCTATCGGACAACGGTTCGGAATTCTCCTCTTATGACTTTAATAACAGAGGAAAACGAAGAAAAAAAGAAGAGAATATGTTTCGGGAAGAACAGACGATCCTTGGTCGATTAAATATTGAACTTCGACTTGCAAAGGTAAAAAATGCAAGAGCAAAACATATAGAACGCTTTTTCTTAAGTTTTAAGGAGCATATCTCTAAGTTGTTTTCATCATACACAGGAGGAAACATAATGGAGAGACCTGAGAGCCTAAAAAGAATTATCCGAAACGGAGAAATTCCGACGGACTCTAAATTAAGAGAAACTGTCGGGGAACTGATTGAACTGGAAAATCATGCACTCTATGGTGGAGCGGAACAAAAACGATACAAGGGTTTTACGAAGATAGAGGTTTGGAATGACAGTGTAAAACGCATTAAGCAGGTATTTATGACAGAAGATGATTTGACATTATGCTTAATGAGAGCGAAAAACTATCAAAAAGTAAAAAGAAACGGTGTATACATCACGATTGCGGGAGAGCAATTATGGTATAACAGCGAGGACACTTGGCTACATCAAGATGAACAGGTTTTGGTTCGATATAATCCGCTTGATTTAAGCAATGTTAGGTTATATGACAAGGACGATAGATACCTTTTTACATGGGAATTGGAAAAGACATTGTTGCTATCGTTTATGGATGCAGATATCGACAAGATATCGGAAGCGAACGAAAAATTGGCAAAACAACGCAAGGTCGTCAAACAGTATGGAAAAGATATGTTTGCAAATATGAAATCTGAAACAAAAATCGATATGCTGGATCTTATGGTCAAGAGAGCACACATTGCAAAAGAAGGAAGCATAATAGAACAAAGTAGCATTATCGAACTACAACAATTGAACGAAGTAGAAGCAACTCCGTTATTAAAAACAGGAACGGATAATAACATTGTAAATATCGATATTGCAAGAATGAATCGCAATATTGAGGAAAGGAAGAAAAGATGAAACAAGAAGATAAAAAAAGAGCGCTGGAGCAATTTGACGAGCTTGTTGCGAAGGTGGGGAGTCAAAATAAAGCGTGTAACTTAATTGGTATCTCTGCAGCAATTATCTCAGGACTTCGTAGCGGAAGTTACAAAGGGGACGAAGACAAGCAATTTGAAAAGTTAATTGCATATTTTAGAGTAAAAGAAGAAGCGAAGGATTCGTACAGGGCTCAGGACTATGTTCCGACAAGCATCAGCGAGGATGTATATCAATATATCAGAAACTGTCAAAACAAAGGTGGTCTAATGGCGATATCGGGTGATGCCGGAGTTGGCAAAACAAGAGCAATTAGGCATTTTTGCGAAAATAATAGAATGAATACGATTTGGATTACGGCGAATCCGTGTTTAAATACTGTTAAACCGGTTCTAAAAGCACTTTCAAAAGCGTTAAATGTGAACGCACGAACGAATGATGATATGTACATCGGCATACAGGATAAGCTGAAAGACGGCATGGTAATCATCTTTGATGAAGCACAACACTTAAGTCTAAAAGTTATTGAAACACTGAGGGGATTTAGTGATTACTTCGCTGACAGAGGACAAACATTAGGAATTTGTTTTGTGGGAAACAGCACAACGATTTCAAAATTTGGAGGAAAGCAAGATGCTGTATTTGAACAAATTGCAAACCGAACGATACAAAGACCGATTTTTAACACAAAGCAGATTAAGAAGTCGGATATGGAACTACTCTTCCCTCTCCTTGCCGGAAAGGATATGGAAATAGAATTTTTACTTGGAATCGCACAAACAAAGCAGGCGATTAGAGGAGCAATGCATTTATTTTCAAATGCATATGATAACGGAGATATTTCGTATAACGGTTTGGTAAATATGGCAAAACATATGAATATGAATTTGTAGGAAAAAAGGCGGGGTTGTGTGAAGGGAAAAAAGGAAATTTTGAAAGAGTTGAAGTCACTAAGATTCGATTACCATGCAAGACTGGTGCTTGCAGAATGTGAAGAGCGAAAAGAGAAAATTCGCGGTGTGTTGGCGGTGTTTGATGAGTTAAATGACAAGATTGAGGAGATAGAGGAGAGATAAATATATGTTATTTCAGGAAAGAATTGAAAATTATGCGATTAATTTTTTGGAAGAAGAAATTAAAACAATAGATAAGTGGTTAAAAAGAAAAACCGTTTCTTCTGAGGAGAGAAGGATTCTTGAAAACTTGAAAAATATGTATTTAGGAGATTTGTCTAAGTTGGAGGAATGCGACTATGGATGTAAAGCAACGAAGTAAAGCTGAAAGAATGAATGTAAATCTGAAAAGAACTTCAAATTTTGTAAAAGTCAAAGAGTGTCCATTTTGTGGAAGTGGAGTACTGACCACTATATCATATAGTGGAATTCGTTTCTTTGACTGTACAGGATGTGGATTAAAAGCAAGCTTTCAAGCTTCAGCGGAAGAAAGTCTGGAGCTTTGGGAAAATAGAGCAGAGTAGCAGGGGGAACAATATGAAACACGGGAAGAATTTGACACGAAGGGAAAAGGAGTATTTTAGCAGTTGTAATTTAAATCCGAACAACTGGTTAAGGGTGAAGGAAACAGTTGATTATGTTGAGTATATAAACAGAATTTCAGGAAAGACAAGGAGGTTGGCGAAATGAAGATATTAATTGCAACGGGATGGGTATTGCAAATTATTCTATGTGTTTTGCAATACAGGGTAATTGGAACTTGCAATTCAGTGGTGTTTGTGATGCCGTTATTTACTTTTTTCTATTATTTTCGTTCTGAAATCGCAGAGGATTTTAGACTATTGCTTGGAGAAAAAGAGTTTATTTCTTTAAAATCTAATGAGAACAAGAAAACAAGCAAAGGGAAAAATGGATATAGAAAATATACGGAATTAAAAAAGGGGGCATAACAATGGAACTGGAAGTTGGGAAAATGTATCGCATAAAGCGAAAAAAAGCGGAGGAACGATTTCACGAAAAAAAGGTGCAAAATATGGAATATCTATCTGCAATAGGAAAGGGGGATAATAAGATGCTGCTTTTTCGACATGCGAAGGGGTACAA
Organism: Filifactor sp.; assembly: GCA_041848665.1. Classification (GTDB taxonomy): domain Bacteria; phylum Bacillota; class Clostridia; order Peptostreptococcales; family Filifactoraceae; genus Filifactor. The sequence goes on along the minus strand of JBGZJG010000060.1, from coordinate 11,282 downwards.
AGAGGCGTTTCTTGCAAGGCTTGTCGGGAAAGAAATCATTATTGAGGAGATGAAAAGATGAATATAAAACGGTGTATATTAGTTGTTTCAATATTGTTTCTGCTGTCTTTCTGCAATGTTTTTGCTGTGGAAACTCCGGTTGTGATACCGCATGATGTTTATGAAACTGCAGTGTTTTCGGCAGAAAGATTTGATGTAACGATTGAAAATGTGATTGCAATGATACTGGTAGAAAATCGCAATTTTGATAGTAGGCTTCGGAGTAGTACAAGAGATAGCGGTATGTGTCAAATAAACGATACAATCTTAAAAGATTTTTATAGCTGCGGTTTTAAGGATGTATATGACTTGCAGGAAAATATTGATTTTGGAACAATGCGATTAAAATGGGCATATGATAAGTACCGGGATTGGCACAGGGCATATATGGTCTACAACTTAGGAGATGGAAGAGCGAAAAGATTGTTCCGGAATGGAACGATACAAAGCAGATACAGTCGAAAGTGTATGGAGTATCTAAAAATTAAAGACAAATGGAAGATACAAGCGGAAGACAGAAGGCTGTACACGTTGAAAGAATATGACGTTATTATGTGGGATTGAAGGTGGTTTAATGAAGATAGTAGACGGCAGTGTGTATAGTAAATATGAGCTTGTAGAGATAATTAATTATATATTAAATGCAGAATATGAGTTTACAAGGCGGCATTATATAGTTGACTATAACCATCAAAAAACTTTAAATCTCCTAAAAGAGGTAGATACTATACTTGCGGAAATGAAGAGATTACCGCAGACAAGGGCGGGGTTATTAGAATGGGCAAGATTGCAAAAGCAAATTAATGCAATTTATAAAAAGGTTGACAGGATAGAAAAATCAATTGAGATAGATTAGGAGGAATTTATGGGAAAAATGGGCATTATTTCTGTGGCAGGATTTTGGGTATTCATGTGTATTTTTATATATAAAATTTTGGATTAGGAGAAAGTAGAATGAATGATACTATCAAAGAATATTGTAAAAAAGGGAAATTCCCACCTCGTGAGGTTCTAAATCAAAAGTTTAAATGTCCTGTCATTGTTGTTTATCACAAACCAAGTGATTTTATCGGAAAATATGTTGCGAGAATATGGGATTTGGAAGATGGGCAACCGGTACCAAAATATTTTATCGTAAAAAATACGTTAGAAGAAATCAAAAGAGAAATTCCGAGGGGTATGACATGGTTTATGCGAGATGATGACGATGACCCATGTGTAGTAGGAACATACATTTAACTTAAAGAAAGAGAGGTTACAAGATGGGAGTAAAAGAATTTGTCAACTTTTGTATGGAGGTTATAGGAAGTGTAAGTACAATTGGATTTTGGATATTTATGTGTATTTTTATATACAAGAGTTCGTAGGAGGCAGAGATGGAAAAAGTGGTAATGCATAAGGAAATTTGTGCAAAATTAAACAATATTTATGAAGCTAAGAATAATGATTATGGAGATAGTTTTGCTGAAACATTTAAAAAACTTGGAATTATAAGTGCTGTAACAAGAATTACAGACAAAGTAAATCGATTACAAACATTATGTACAAAGGGGCGAAAAGTATATGATGAAAGTACTACTGATACATTAATGGATTTGGCAAATTATGCAATTATGACGATTATGGAATTGGAAAGAAATTTAGAAAAAGATAAGGAGGAAAAACAATGCTAAATGAAAAGAAAATAAGCAAATCCGGCAGTATTACAATTCCGGCACATTTGAGAAGGGAACTTGGAATACAAAGTGGAGAAAAAGTCGAATTGAAAGTGGATAAAAATGGAAATTTGGAAGTAGAGCGAATTGAAGGAAGTTGTCTACTGTGTGGTACGCATGATGATTTGCTAAAAGTTGACGGAATCTATATTTGTACAGAGTGTGCGGAAAAAGTTACACAAGCTTTTGCAGAGCGAGGGGGAATAGAAGAATGATAGGAAGTTTAAGTGAAAAATTAACACGTGTGCATGAAATCGAAGTACAGATATCTAAGTTGAAAAAAGAAAAGGACGAAATAACTGCAATTTTGCAGGCATACGGCTTAGAACAATTAGAAAACAAGAATATAAAGTATTTGGAGATTACAGGAGAAGAAGGGAGTTGTAATATCGGCTATAAAGAAAAATTAACAGTGGACAACCTTGAGAAATTAAAAGAAATTTGCGGTTCGATTGTAACCGCAAAAGCAAAAATAACAATGGAGCCTAAAATCGAATTTTCGGATAAAAAATTTCAAGCTGCATTAATTGCTCTATATAAGCAAGAGTACAAGCAACACAATATTCCAGCGCTGCTCAATAGTTTGGGATTAGACGACAAAGAAAGTAAAGCAGTGATGAAAAAACTCAAAGGAGATTACTTTAAGGATAAAGCACTTTTAGAAAGCTACAATGTTAACGATGACGATTTGGAAGAAGAACTTGATATGATAAAAGAGCAGTTAAATTATGAACTTGTAACAAGATATTTTGATATCGACAAAATAAATATGGATGATTTAAAGAAAGCTATATTTGTAGAAGAAAGCTTATCTGTGGGCTACAAGTTTAAAGATTGAGGAGTTGACTGAAGATTGAATTTAGACAGATATAGCGAAGTGGAAAAAAATGTTATAAGACAGTATTTCAATGTCCTTTCGACAACAAGATTATCCGGGAAAATATCGGACAGTGTATTAAAACGAGAGGTGAAATATTGGGAGCAGTTTAGTACAGACGTTGTAATAGAAGCACTTAGAATTCATATAAGTAAATATCAGGACAACAAGGAAACATATACACGTGGAATTATGCGAAATCTACAGGCACAAGGTTTTCGCTCAAAAACTTTTAATAACGAAGGTTTGCAACAACAATCGAAGGACAGGCAGGAAGAATTAAGAAAAGAGTTACAAATGCTTGCGCAAAAGAAACAAAAACGAAGAGAACAAATGCAAGGGTGATACAAATGAGTGCAAAACAACAAGTAGAAAGCATTACAAAGGGACATATTCATAATCTGTATGCAATTGCAAGTCGTAGCGGGTTGGTGGAAAGCGGAAATAAAGATGACGCTTTTCATTGTTTAGTGTATCGCATTACGCAAAAGCAATCCGTGAAGGAGCTTACAGAGGAGGAGTACTTTACAGTTAGGGGAGCTTTGTTAGGAACACAGCAACGAAAAAAGAAGAAAGAATCTGTACAACAGAGTAACGGAATGACGGCTGAGCAGATAAAGAAAGCATGGGCAGTACTTTATGAAATTATAGAATATTCTCCATCTTCTGCATCAACGGGGGAAAGGATGGTAGGAGCGATTAAGAAAATTCTTGAAGTAGATGCACAAATAAAGCAACCATTTCGTTGGCTGGATGCAGAGCAGGGCAATAAACTTATTGAGCAATTAAAACGGTATAAAAAAAGTGCTAAAAGGGCAAAAAAACAGTATTAAAAAACATATTTCTAAAATATAGAGAAATGAAGGAGGTGTGATATGGATCTGTGGCAAGAAATTAAATTAAAGGATATTCCGGGGGAACAACGAGACTTTGCGGAATTGGTCGGATTAGAAACTTTTCGTAAATTAGTAGAGATGTATGGGGGAAGTAGTATCTACATTTGCAAAGAGGATGCAATCCTTCGCCAAAAGCGAAATGCTGAAATTGTAAAGGAGTTTAATGGATACAATTATCTGCAGCTTGCAAAAAAATACAATCTTACAGAGCGCAGCATAAGGGAGATTGTAAGCACAGGGCTTGGTTCACGTAAGTTTGTTGCAAAAAATCAGATTTCGCTGTTTGATACATCATAAAATGTATTGAATATTTTTGTGGTAAAGTGATGGTTGAAAAAGGTTGACTTATTAGTGAAAGTAATTAGCAGTCTGCGCTTTTTTGAAAATTGGGACAGTCAAAAAAGGGAAATAGAGCGGAATGTTGATTTTGGAAGTAAATAAAGAGAATTGTTGTAAGTCTATATTCTCGAAATTGAAAACAACACGAATAAGAGATACGATTTTTTTCACCGGATGCCTGCGTGACGTAGGAATGTAGCCATCCACATAAGTTTATGTGGAAAAGCATTGATGATGAGAGCGGATACCCAGCGAAAAAAAGACTTACCGGCACGCTATTGTTTAGCGTGCTGATTTTTTATAAGGAGAAGATAGTATGTGCTATGTTGAAAGTAGAAATAATATAGAAAGAATCATAATAAAGAACATCATAATAGATAAAAATACTAAGATTTTTGAACTATATAGAAACGAAAAAGGGGAGGTGTTGGCATACAGTCCGTATCAATTAGCGGAAAAAACAAATCAAGAAGTCCCTTTGCGTGTTAGGTATCAATATAATAATTTGAGTAAAAAAATACATTTTGATGAATTTAGTTCAGAACGAACTAAGCTTGAACGAAAAATTGATAAAATGCTGCAAAATAGCAGTGGATTATTAACATTTGAATGGTACAATTTAATTCTAAATACAACACATGAACAAATTGTTAAATATTGCAAAAATAAAAAAATAAAGATATTGAGCAAAGATGAATTTAATCATATAAAAAATATGATAAAAAAATGGAAAAATGAAAGCAAAAAGGTACATTATAAAATGAGCAAACAAGAGAAAAGAAAATTAAAAAAAATACACAGAAAAACTATAGAGAGTTTGTAAATTTAACAATCAAAAAAAGAGCATTCAGCTCTTTTTTTTGATTGTGCGGCTACTGCTTATAAAATCATCAATTCTTTCTAAGTTATGCATATCTAATGAGCAGATTCGCTTAAGATAGCTTTCGGTTTGACGTATCGATTTATGTCCTAACTGCAATGAAATAGTCAGTATATTGATGTTTGAGTATAGAGCGATAGTAGCATAGAGTGCTCTTAAGTTGTGTGTAGTTAGTTTTATAATCTTTAATTTATCACAAACTGTTTCTAAGTAAGCATTTATCGTTCCAGTTGAATACGGTTTGCTTCTACATAAAAATAAAAAATCGTCATCTTTAGTTTCTTCAAGCATTGAGTAAAGATTTTTTCTAAGAGCAACAGGGATATATAATAATCTTTTTGCTGATTCTGTCTTTAGTGGGGCGAGTCCTTGCTGTCCGCAGTCGTCTGTAATTGTATATTGGTCTTCTATTGTTATAGTGTGATTAGTGGTATCGATGTTTTTCTTACGAAATGCTTTTATTTCTGAAATACGTGCCCCTGTGAGTATTTCTGCTAAGCACATTGTAGATAGCTTTATATTTTCCTTGTCGTTTTGAAGATAATTGATGAGTGAAAATATTTTTGTTTTTACTAACAGTTCATGAGATTTTTGTGGACTGCTTCTCTTTAACTTTATCTGCACAGGATTTCTATCAATTAGATTTGTTTTTTTTGCAAAGTTAAATACTGCTTTTAATGTAACAAAATCATAGTCATATTGTTGTCTATCTTTTTTTACTGCATTATACATTTTTTGAACATCTAATGAGGAGATCGCTATTATATCTTTTTCGTGGATATCAGCAAATTTTTTAAATTTGTAATGATATCCACGAACAGTACCCGCTCGCAGCGGGCGGGAGTTGATATACAACTCCCAAAGCTCTGAAAAAGTCATAACAATCCTCCTTAAAAAATTTGGTTTTCATAATCTTCTTCAATATTTACACACGCACGTAAGAATTGAAGATATGCATATGCGATTTGAAATGTTTTTTGGAGTTCAACGTTTGTAATTTCATAGTCTTTTTCATTTTCACGATAGGTATCAAAGAATGAATCTGCATACTTTTCTAAAAATGCATCCGGATTTGCAAAGTTACCAAAACTTTTCAGCTTTTCTATTTCCGCATTTATTGCAATTGTAATTTTTTTCATTTGAGCACTTTCTTTATTTGTATTGTTATAAAAATTTTTCATAATATCCTCCTAATTTGTTTTTGTCGAAGGACTATGCTATAATATGTATAGCCCTTCGGGGTCTTATTGAACACTCGCTGTTTGCTTGCCGGCACTGCGGGTGTTCTTCTTTTAAGTTAGTCTTTTAAATACTTTTGAAGTTCTCGAATACCTCGTCTTATTGCTTCCATCTTTTTTACGTTTTTTTGTTCGCAATAAGAATTTAAGATATAGTTTGTTTTTTCATCCATTCTGACAACCGAACGATATATCTTCGGTTCGTCAGTTGGGCGTCCCATTTTTTTTTCTTTCATCACCAATTCCTTTCTCTTGCCTTTTTTTTTATCTTGTAGTAAGATAAGGTTTACAAAGCGGTGGCAAGCCCCGCCTTGTACCTTTTGTGTGACTCTGCTATTTATTTAGCAGAGTTTTTATTTTGTCTTCAAGTTCTTCAATGTTGTTGCTTTCTTTTAGTAAAAGCAACATTTCTGTCAAAACTCTTTTTTCTACCTCTTTAGCAAGTATTTCGCTACTGTTCATTTCCTCTTCCATCTTGTCTCCTTTCTGCCGCTTGCCTGCTAACTCGCTTGGTTTCCCTTGCTGTAATTATAGTATATACTTTTGGTCGCCAAAAGTCAAGCGTTTTTTAAAAAAAAATTTTAAATTATTTTTTAGGTTAGACAAGAAGTGCAATGTATGATACGATAATGTAAATAAAATATTGAAATTAGAATGCTTTTCGAAGAATATTCATGAAGCACTTCGAAAGCAAATTCATAGAATAGAGGCTATACTGTAAGTAACAAATACAGTATAGCCTTTATCATTTTAAAAGAAATTTTCACATATCAAGACAAAAAATGTAAAAAGGCAGAGGGGAAGAAAAATGGACACGGCAGTAACAATCGGAGCAGTTTTATCAATCATTATAGGTGTTGTCAGTTTCTTTTTGAAGAGGACGATGACAGATATTGATCGTCACGGCATAGCTATTTCGGATATACAGAAAAATTATGTAAAAAGAGAAGAGCTTGACGAGAGGGAAAAGGAAATACGAAATGATATTAAGCAAGAGACAAGCTCTGTTGTGACTGCGATTCAAGATTTGGCAAAAGAAATCAAAGGAGTACAAGTCAACTACATCAGTAAAGATGATTTCTTTAAAGAAAATGTGAGAATCGAAAAGAAAATAGATAGAATTATGGACTTGATTTTAGAAGATAGGGGGAAAAGAAGTTGAATTTTGAAGACAAAATAAAACGAGAAATTCAAACTGCGGAGTTTGCGGAAAATAATGGAAGAATACTTCGTACTGTAAATGTACTCAGAGGAAAATGGATTCGGTTGTCGTCTGTAAGAGATGTGCTTGATGATATTAATGTTGCAGATTTGGAACAATCGCTCATCTATCTTGAGCGTTCTGAATATATTTGTGTTCGAGATATTGAAACTAAAATTCTTGTAGAAGTAGAACAAGCTGACTACTCTGAATGTGAAGTGTCTTTGACAAAAAAAGGGATTGATGTAGCACTTTACTTTATTAAAGATGTTGCAGTAAAGGTGTGATAAAAATGGGAAACAGAAAACATTCCATCATCGACTCACTACCTGCAACGCTTAAAGATGCAGTAGAGCAGATGATGCAGGAAAACTTCACTTATGCTGAAATTGCAGATTTTATCAAGCAAAATGGTTATGAAATCTCCACCACATCTGTTTGGAGATATGCAAGTAACTTAAATGCCAGCATCCAACAACTCAAGATGGCTCAGGAGAATTTTCGTGTAATCATGGATGAAATTGGAAAATATCCTGCTCTTGATACAACAGAAGGGATTATCCGTCTTTTATCCCATAATGTTTTGAATACAATCCAAAGTGCAGGAGAGGATTACTTTAAGGTCATAGAACCCGAAAAATTGATTAAGCAAAGTACGGCACTCATTAGAGCTGCAGCATATAAAAGCAATATTGACTTAAAAAACAAGGATATTCTTGATGCGGGATTTGAAAGTGTAAAAACTATGGTCTTTGAGGCGATGGCAAAAGAAAACCCGACGCTGTATGCACAGGTGGTTAAATTTTTAGATACTAAGCGAGAGACAAAGCAGGAGGAACGGTAATGGAAGTTTATGTATTACAGGTTATCTCCGGAGAGGAACGTGCGGTGATTCAAAATTTGAAACTTGCAGGGTATACAGCATATGCTCCATCAGAATTTAGGCTGGAGAGAAGACGGGGACGTTGGCACGAGAGGGAACGCATTATTTTTACGGGATATGTATTTTTAGCAGTAGAAAAGCTGACTGCAAAGGCGTATTATACAGCAAAAAATGACAGTTTTGTACTTCGTTTTTTAGGAAATGAAAAGCCGGAGAAATTACAGGAAAGTGAAATGGAAATGATCGTATCTATGGCAAATTTCGGCAAAACAATGCCTATTCCAATTGTGAACTTGCATAAAAAAACAGGTTTATGCACAGTTAAATGGGATTTAAACAAGCATTCTATTGTATTAAAACGGCTTTTTTTAAGACAAAAGAGAGCAGTGTTTGAAGTAGAATTTGCGGGAAAGAAACATGACATTATGCTATCTTGCAAGATACAAGAAGTATAGCGAAAACGATTTGTTGATTCGTCCGAATCGAAAAGCTATATGGACATAAAAAACATACTTGGATATCAAAAATCCAAGTGGCGAAGCACGCACTTTTTTTATGAAATGCAAAACAGGTATTTTATAAATTATAAAAGGGTGTTAAAAAAGTGTTAAAAAGTGTTAAAATTCATTTTAATAACAATGGCATATATAAAATTATGTCAAAAATACAAAAAACAGAAATAAGGCTTAAAATTGCCTTATTTTTAATTTAAGAAAAAAATGCGATAGAGGAGGTGGAAATATGCAGGCAAAAATTCAATCAAGACAAAAGTTATGGGAAGCTTTAAGCGAAGTAAACGAAGAAAAAGATGATATTTTTTTGAAAGAGGAAGAAGAGAGAGAACTCAAGATTGAAGAAGGTCGCTACTCCTTCCGAAAGTTTTGCAATTATATGAATCCGTCTTTTTTCTCGGATTCAAGAGCCTTTCAGAACGTTTTGTGCAACACTCTGCAACAGATGTACGAAAAAAAGCTCTTAAATAAGAACGGAAGACCTTATGACAAGCTGATTATTAACCTTCCGCCCGGTCATGGAAAATCATATACAGCAGGAATGTTTGCTGCTTGGGCATTCGGTCAAAATATACAAAATCAAGTTATTACAGTATCTTACAATCAAACGCTGTCAACGCGATTTGCAAAGACGGTGCGGGAGATGATCCAGGATCAGGAGATCCGAGGGGACTTGGATTATTTTGTTCCTTCTTCGTTCTTCCCCGGGTTGAAGATTAAAGACGGAGATGGAGCGATGGACCTCTGGTCCTTGGAAGGTTCTTATATGTCCTATCTAGCAACGTCTTTCAGCGGATCAATCACCGGTATGCGTGGAAATATCGGAATTGTAGATGATCCTATCAAAAACAAAGAAGAAGCTGTAAACGAGAGAGTAAAGGACAATCACTGGGATTGGTATAAGAATACATTCTTATCACGGATGGTCGAGGGAGCGATACAAATCATAATTATGACAAGGTGGGCAACAGATGACCTTGCAGGAAGACTGATTGCCGCTTATCCCGATGAATGCTTTGTATTGGAAATGCCGGTGTTGTCATCTGAAGGCGAACCACTTTGTGATGAAATCTTATCAAGAGAGGCAATTGAAGATAAGAGAAAAGGTATTGATGAAGAAATTTTCCTCGCAAACTACATGCAACAACCGATTGACAAAACCGGGGCTCTGTATGGAGAATTCAAGACATACGATGTTTACGATCTGGATAAGGTTACAAGAAGAATTGCTTACACAGATACCGCGGATCTTGGCGCGGACTTTTTGTGCCAAATCTGTGCGGATGAAATTGACGGTTATTTGTATATTACAGATATTTACTATACAGACGAAGGAATGGAAGTCACGGAAAAAGAAGCGGCAAGAAGATTGACGATTGCCGGAACAAAAGAGAATATCATAGAGTCCAACAACGGAGGTCGTGGTTTTGCAAGAAATGTAGAAAAAGAATTGAAAGTGATGAAAAACAAAAAATGTGTGATTACTTGGTTACATCAATCGAAAAATAAAAATACAAGAATCCTTGTTAATGCATCAAATGTGATGAAGCAGGTGATTATGCCGGAAGGATGGAAGAAAAAGTATCCGGAGTTCGCAAAAGCGATTATGAAATATCAGAGAAAAGGAAAGAATGATCACGATGACGCTCCGGACTGCCTGACAGGTCTGGTGGAACTGTGTAATGGTGAAGTAAAGGGAAGAAAAAAAATGAAGGTACTAAATAAAAGGTTATTAGGACTGTAAGGAGGTGGTATTGTGATTAAGCTATCTGAGTTTGAAGCAAATGATAAAAATGTCACTCTTGTGATAGACAGGTTTAGGGGTAGTGAGTATCCAAGGTTAAAAAAGCTATATCAATACTACTCTGCGGATAACGAGATTTTATCTCGTGTGCAGGAAGCGGGCAAGCCTAATAACAAATTAGCTTGTGCGTATGCAAAATACATTACCAAACTGCAAACGGGATATTTTGCCGGGATTCCGGTAAAACTAAAATCATCTGAAGAAGAGTATTTGCAAAAATTTAATGAGGTAATGGAAGATAACTTTTCGACCGATGTAAACTTTGAAATGGCAAAAAGTGCATCTATCTTCGGTTATGGAGTGGAGCTTGTTTATCAAAACGAAAAAGCAGAAACGAAGTTCAAAAAGTTAGATCCAAGACAAGTCATTTTAATTTTTGCAACGAGTATGGACGAATTTTTGTTGTGTGGAATCAGATATTACACTGTGTCTGGTTTGGACGGGAAATCGAAAGAAATCGCTGAAGTTTACACAGATAACGGGAAGAGATATTTTGAAAGAGCTTACGGAAAATCAAAATTTGTTGAAATTGCGGAAAAAAAAGAGGGTAATATCTTTGGAGAAGTACCTTTTATCTTGTATAAAAACAATGAGGAAATGAAGTCAGACTTTGAAGATGTCATCCGCTTGAATGATTCTTACGATACCGCTCAATCCAACACTGCAAACGATACAGATTATTTCAATGATGCATATATGGTGATTGAGGGAAGTAACGATATTGCAGATGATACAGATGATGAAGACGGTAACGGAGCAGGTGGTGTAAGTGCTGCCGAGAAGATGAAAAAGAATAAAATACTATTCTTCCCGGACGGTGGTGGCGCAAAATTCCTTGTGAAAGATATTAACGATGCAGCGACAGAAAATTATAAGAACCGCTTGAATGGAGACATTC
>JBGZJG010000059.1:0-5311 GCA_041848665.1 Filifactor sp. | reverse complement strand
TCGTCGATTTCTCTCGGAGATGTTTTTACACATGGATTTTCTATAATATCCGAAATACAATTGATATATCTCGGTATCATATGAAGTAAACTATATTTTTATGCGAAAACTTGATGATACTATGGCTACCTATCACCTGTTCTTTCATAGGATAAGTTGCCGTTTTTTAGCGTCCTTTAATAATTGGAGATACTTTTTTGTATACAACCATGGTAACCGCTCCCAAAACAATTCCTTTGATGATGTTAAAGGGACCCATGATGTAAAATGCAAAATTCCAAAGGTTTGTAATATGAGAGTTTACCGCTTGCCCCATTTGAATTAAAGGCTCTACTCCTCCCATAAATTGTACATAAAACGGAAGTAAGATTACTGCATTCATAATGGAACCTGCAAGTGCCATCAAAACGGTTCCGAAAATCAATCCTATGATAGCGCCTTTTTTCGTATGGCTTCTTTTGTAGATATACGAAGAAGTAAGCACAAAAGTTCCTCCCACTACAAAATTTGCCAACTCTCCCACTCCGCCGGTTGAGGTCTTTGTCGCAAAGTGAAGCAAGTTTTTAATCAATTCAATCATGACACCTGCAATCGGTCCCAACGCAAAACCTCCGATTACTGCCGGAAGGTCGGAAAAATCCATTTTTAAAAATGGCGGGAAAAACGGGAGCGGAAATTCAAAAAACATAATGATGTAAGACAGCACTCCCAAAATTGAAATTTTAACCATTGTACTTGTTGTAAAAATACGTCCTCTTGTTTGTTTCAGTGTTTGTTCCATATCAATTCCTCCTGTGATTGTTCTTCTGTTTCTTGAGAAATTTCTATTCGGTTGCAGAGTTTTGTTTCAGACAGATAGTTCTTTTCGCTTTGCTTTCGTGCCAAATAACAACAAGGAGCTTTTCTTATTGTCTTCGTAACACCTTCTCGTTTTGAAAACATGAGATGTGTTCTTACACTTAATGTTTTGCTGACGAAGTTACCCTCTGTCAACGATTTGATTGGTTTTATTGTTGCTCTTTTATCGGCACAAAAAAAGCCCGAGAAAAATTTCTCGGGCATCAAAATTTACACATCAAAACAAACTTTGCTCTGTATTATCAGAAATCTTCTCCCATCCAGACTTTAACTGTCGGTTTTGGAATTGCACCAAATCATGCGTTCTCACGCTTGCGGACTTTACCGCCGATCGGGAATTACACCCTGCCCTGAAGAAACATATTATTTATTTACAAAAACACTATATCACTTTCCAAACAATTTGTCAAAGATTTTGAGAAAACTTTTCAAGTTTATTTGCTTTTTGGAAAAATGGCAATGAGTTTGAATAAATCTCCATCAATTTCTATTTTCATTTCCCCTTTTTGAAGTTCCAAAAGACTTTTGGTTATCGCAAGTCCAAGTCCCGAACCTTCGGTGCTGCGTGAAGTATCGCCCCGTTTAAATCGCTCGCTGATTTCTTCCGCATTAAAATTCATTTCATAATCGGCAATATTTTTGAATTGAAATTCCACACTGTCCTCTTCTTCAGAGACGTCCACATAAACTCTGGTGCCTTTCATGGAATACTTTGTGATGTTGCTGATGATATTTGAAAAAATCCGATAGGTTCGTCTTCCGTCAATGTTGCACAAAAGCTTTTTGTCGGGTACATTCAAGCGAAAATCCAGTCCGCTGTGTTGAATTCGTTCTTCCATTTCTCCCATAGTTTGTCGAAGAAGTGCCAAGATATCCAACTCTTCCAAATGCAAGGTGATATTTCCACTGCTTGCCTTACTTGCTTCAAAGAGGTCTTCAATAAGAACCTTCAGTCTCTGTGACTTTTGGTAAATGATGTCAATATAATCCTGTTTTTGCTCCTCGGAAAGATTATCTTGCTTTAGTAAATCGGAATAATTGATGATGGAAGTAAGCGGTGTCTTAAGGTCATGTGATACATTCGATATCAGTTCCGTTTTTAGGTTCTGGCTTTTGACTTCTTTTTCCACTGCAATCTTAAACCCTTCTTTGATGGCATTCAAATTTTTTGTGATACCGGAAAAAATACCGATATTTTCATCTGCTTGAATATCAAAATTTCCCTTAGAAAGTTTTTCGGTGTAGCTTTGTACATATGCAAGTCGTGTCAAAATTTTATACATAGTTTGAAACAACCAAATTCCATATAGTCCCAAAAAAATTAAGAATTTCTGCATAGAAAGTCCGAACAGTCCATCCAATACAAACAATGCGATGCAATGTCCTGCTACGAACAAAATAGCGTTTCTCTTGTATCTCGTACTCAAGTCGATATATTTTAAATCGCTGAAATCTTTGAATAACCTGCAAAATAATTTCCATAATTTGCCGATTGGTCTTAGACAAAAACAAATCATTCTTCCGAAAACAGAATTTTTGAACAAGCCTTCCATAAAGCCCATATAATAAATGTACTTGAGATAAACCGTATTGAGATATACCATGAGCAGTCCGAAAAATGCTATCCACATGGCAAAGAAGAAGTAATAGATGTTGTTGCCTGTCGCAATTAAATAAAGCAGTTTATCCTGCTTATAGACCTCATCCAAGCCGACACCTTCCATCCACAAATCATATTCCGTCAGAAAAATACCGAACAAAAGAATTATTCCGAACAGGAAAATAAGCAATAGTCCTTTTAATTCCAAAAACATACGATTGAAGCAGGATACCATTGTGCTTTTCCGCTGTTTTCGAAAGGGTGCAAAAAGAGCAAGGAAAAAGACAAGAACAATACCGAACCCTGCCAATACTAAAATAAAAAGACCTCCTCTATCAACAAGATAGCTGTAATATTCTCTTTCAGACTTTATGTTTTCCATAGTCAAGGCATTTTTTGGAATACACACGATAATATCCAAGGTTTCTTCCGATTGTAGCGTTTGTTCCCGAATATCTTTAAGCGTATTTATAATTTTTAAAACGGTCTGTTTATCATTTTGAAAGATAAGCGAACCATCTTCCGTTTCATGTTCTTTTGTACTTTCTTCCTTATTATAATTTCCCTTAAAATCAAATGCATTTCCGGAGGAGCTTAGGTATATGCCTTGGTCATTATGGAAATGAACCCGAAAGTTATAATGCTCCGCAACACTTTGTCGAATATAATCTTCATCCTTCAACGATTCCATGGCATCTTCAATGATATTCTTCAGATAATCTTCCCGATACTCCTCAAACCCTTTTTCCGCAAAGTTATGAACCAAGCTTACATGACCGTCTGCCCCCACTCTGCAATAGCCATAAAAATAGTTATCCTTGCTATTTTTCGTTTTCCACTGTTCATCCGTCATATTCGTCTGTACATAACTTTTATCTTCATCTGCAATATAATAGGCTACAAAGGGTTTTCTTTCTTCAATATTTCCTGTAAAATCAGGTATCGTTCTTTGAATATGACGCTTTATAAGTGCATTAGATACTTGCGAATACATATAGTATGACTGAAAATAACCCCCGGTGGCATATCTTGCGATTTGCTCCTGCTCCGTTCCCTGTGTAAGCTGAAGAAAAAAAGGATATAGTCCGACAATCAATGCGGCAATCATAAAAATAAGCACAAGCGTTTTCCATGTGGATGCAAAAATCCCTTTCTTCTCGGATTTAAGGCTTTGCACCACTTGTTTCATTTGCACTTCCCGCTCCTGTCCCTCCATCGAATAATTCCATGAAGTCTCCTCCTGCAATTTCTCATAGTGTTGGTCGCCTTCTTTCATGTGCTCGCTTAACGGATTGTCTGTTTTGACGTACATAGCTTTGTTTTTTCCATCTTGTGGCACAACACCTTCCTGTTGGTTTTTATTTTCCGGCATCTTCTTTTCTCCTTTCTTTACACTCCGCAAATGCTCCTTATCGTTTTGCTGCTCCAACTCTTCCAAAAAAGTTTCTCGAACCTTCATCTCTTCTTCTCGAATAAGTTGTCGTTGTGTTTTCGGTTTTACAATCCTGCTTTTTCGGTTCTCATTCCACTCCTCAAAATTTTCCTTTGAAGCATTTGTTCGTTTTATCGCAAGGGAATAGTCTCTTTTTCCATCACTTTCTTGCGTTTCATACTTCATAAAGAGTTTTCTTACCTTTTCGGAAAACTTTTTTTCACGCTCTTTTGATAAGGCTCTGTATTCTTTTTCAATAGTAGTTTGTGTTTCTTTATTTTCCGTTCCCGTTTTTTGCAAATTTTGATTTTCGCTCTCCATAGCTTGATTTTCATATTCTTCTTTCATATACTCTCTCCTCCGTTCTTATCAAATTTGTATCCGATTCCCCAAACAACCTTAAGGTATCTCGGTTCTTTGGGATTGATTTCTATTTTTTCTCGAATGCGACGGATATGAACAGTGACCGTTTCCGGACTGTATGCAGGTTCTTCCCATACTTTTTCATAAATTTCTTCAATGGAAAACACCTTTCCGGGATGGCTCATCAAAAGCAAGAGAATTTTATACTCCAACGGTGTAATCCTTACTTCCTCCGTATCAACTTTTACCTGCTTAGTCTCCTTGTTAAGTTCAATGCCTCCGATACGCAAAACCTCGTCCGTTTCTTCACTTTCCGTTCTTCCGTAGCGAGCGTATCTTCGCAAAGCGGAATTTACCCGTGCAATCAATTCCATCGGATTGAACGGTTTGGTAATATAATCATCTGCTCCGATATTTAACCCCATAATCTTATCCGCATCTTCCGATTTGGCGGATAACATGATAATCGGCACAATACTTTTTTCCCGAATAAGCATTGTGGCACTATTGCCATCCAATTTCGGCATCATAATATCCATAAGAATAAGATCTATTTTTTCCGCCTCAAAAATTTCAAGTGCCTCTCTTCCATCTCCTGCTATATGCACATTATAATTTTGGTTGCTGAGATAAACTTTTATTGATTTTGCAATTTCAATATCGTCGTCTACTACAAGAATTGTATAGTGATTCACAATCATTCCTCCCGGAGATTTCTATTATTTCTACCCCTCGTATCTATACGGTTCTCAAAGAAACGATTCCTTCGTTAAAACCTAATGTAAGACACAAAGCTCGGTTCATACATCGCAATATCATTCCTAATACGACACACGATTTTTTAATATCGTATCGTGCATGATTATGAAAAAGAAACGATAATAACGTCAAAAAAAAAAACAGTTTTTATTATAACCTTAATCAGTGATTCGTATAATACAAGAACCTTCTTTAATATTTAAAAGCAATCGAAAAAGCATTTCTGCCATAAATACGACCTCCGTCCTTTGTAACAAATAACAGAGCCGATTTTGTCACGTTTAAGACAGATCTCTTAT
>JBGZJG010000058.1:0-11801 GCA_041848665.1 Filifactor sp. | reverse complement strand
TGCCAAATCAAAAGTATAAGAACTTGCAACTTATAGGAAATAAATATATATATATATTACTTTCTGCTAGTTAAACAATCCTGCAAAACCTAAAAATGAAATTGCCATTAATCCTGCTGAAATAAGAGCAATCGGAAATCCTTGAAATGATTTTGGAACATCTGCCAATTCCACTCTTTCACAAATGCCTGCAAATAATACAAGAGATAAAGTAATCCCTAATCCTGATGTAAATCCATTTACAATCGATTGAATGAAACTATATTGATTATTTACGTTTAAAATAACAACTCCTAATACCGCACAATTCGTAACAATCAAAGGAAAATAGTATTCTAACATCTGATACAAGGTATAAAAAAATTTTCGAATAATCCTTTTAAGAAATAGAACCGCTGCAGTAATAATTAATATAAAAGTCATTATTTGCATATATTCAATACCAAATTTATTTAATATAAATTTTTGAACTATCCAAGTGATAGAACAAGACAGTGTCATAATAACTGTTATTATAAATCCCATTCCAAAAGCGGTTTCAATCTTTTTTGAATTTTCAAAAAAAGAATAACAGCCGAGAAATTTGGACATCAAAATATTGTTTACAAATAAATTAGTAATTGTGATAATAAATAAACTTTTCATCAATTCCATTCTTCTCACCATCTTCTTTCTCTAATTTTATTAAAACCCGCAAACAATAATCCTAAGGTCAAAAATGCTCCCGGAGGTAATAATATAAAAACAGCAGGTGTATATTCTTTAAACAAAATATAACCGAAAATAGAGCCTGTACCCAAAATTTCACGAATAGAACCTAAAAGAGTTAATACCAAAGTAAATCCCAATCCCATTCCAATTCCATCGCCCAAAGCCAATAATAAACTGTTTTTATTTGCGAAAACCTCTGCTCTTTCAAGAATAATCCCATTCACAACAACAAGTGGTAAAAATAATCCTAATGCATCATATAACGATGGTACATAAATCGCCATCCATATAGAAAGGATTGTGACAAACATTGCAATAATAACAAGATATACCCATAACTTTATTTTATCAGGAATATATTTTCTAAAGAAAGAAATAATCGAATTGGAAA
Source organism: Filifactor sp. (assembly GCA_041848665.1). GTDB lineage: Bacteria > Bacillota > Clostridia > Peptostreptococcales > Filifactoraceae > Filifactor. Next base: position 10,699 of record JBGZJG010000058.1, on the reverse strand, counting down.
TGACCAAAATAATTGTTACTACCAAACCCATACCCAATCCATTCATAGCAGAAGTTGTAAGCACCAAAGCAGGACACAATCCTAAACCTTGTACAAAAATTGGATTTTCATCAACAATTCCGTTTTTTATTGTTTTCAAAAAGCTCATTTCAAAAAGCTCTCCTTATCTCTTAATTGTGTATTATAAATATCAAGCGCTGCACTTATTCCTGAATGAACTGCTGTTGAATTAATCGTTGCACCGGAAATTGCAAGTACATCTACATTACTTGAGGATCCTGATGTGACAACAATCAATTCTTCAAATGTTTTTTTTGAAAATAATTCTTGAAAGCTAAGAGTTTTAAAGCTCGGATCTACTCTTGGAACTCTCGTTGCATTCCCTGTCATAACAGCTATAATATTATCTCCCGCAAAACCCACAACTACTTCTATTGTCCCACCATAACCTTCAGGAAGAGTTTTAACAACATAACCGACTCTTTCCTCTCCCTTCACTCCCTCATACACCTCCGTAACCGGAACATACGGATACAGAGACGATTGAAATTCTCTCTCCACCCTCTTTAAATATTCTGCCTCCGGCAACACGTCTCTTCTCATTTCTTCCGCAAATTCAATTCTTCTTTCGTTAATAAGAGAAAAACTGATTGCATGTACAATTGCAAGTATTCCTGTAACAATTGACACAATAAAAAATAAAACCAATCCCAACTGCACAGTTTCTTTTTTTATCACAAAACCCCTACTTCTCATATTTAGACACCTCTCCAAACACTCTCGGTTTCATAAACTTGTCCATCAACGGTGCAGCCACATTCATCAACAAAATGGAATAGGAAACCCCCTCAGGATACCCTCCATAATAACGTATAATTGATGTCAACAGTCCACATCCAAAAGCGTAAAGTACTTGTGCTTTCGGATTAACAGGAGAGCTCGAATAATCCGTCGCCATAAAAAACGCCCCCAACATCAACCCACCGGCAAACAAATTATATGGTATCATCATCAAATTAAAGCCTGAAAATATAAATGTCAAGGCAGCTACCGTTCCGATGTATATCAATGGAATGCGCGGAGAAATGACTTTTCTGTAAAGTAAATAGCAACCTCCCAATATTAGCAAAGCTGAAGAAGTTTCGCCCAAAGCTCCCGGAATATTTCCGATAAACATATCAAAAAGAGAAGGTGCTTCTACGACTACAGTCGCTTTTGTAATAGCAAGAGGAGTCGCTTTAGATAAGGTATCTGTTTTAGGAGCTATCCAAGCAGTCATTTGATAAGGATATGCTTCCAATAATGCTGCACGTGCAACCAATGCAGGATTGATAAAGTTATATCCCAATCCTCCAAAAATTTGTTTTGCTATGACAATGGCAAATACGGAACCAACCAACGTAATCCACCACGGAACAGAAGCAGGTACATTCATCGCTAACAGTAGTCCGGTTATTACTGCTGAAAAATCTTTTATTGTGACTCTTCTCTTCATAATTTTTTGACAAATATATTCCGACAAGACCGCCCCGACAATGCCTACAACAATATTAATTATCGCTCCCCACCGAAAAAAATATACACTTGCAAATGTAGCAGGCAAAAGAGCAATTAATACATCTTTCATTATCTTGGAAACATCTTCATTGCTCCTGATATGCGGAGAAGAAGAGATCATCCGTTCATTTATTTTCAATCCCAAGCCCTCCTACTTCAAACCTTCTCTATGACTTGCTACTATTTGCTTTTTTGCAAATTGAATGGATTGCAACAATGGCCTTCTTGCCGGACATATATAAGAACAACAACCACATTCAATACAATCCAAAGCATGAAACTCTTTAGAACGCTCATAATTTCCTCTCAAAGAATACGCACTGATATATAAGGGTTGCAACCGCATGGGACATACAGCTATGCATTTCCCACATCGAATACAATTTGAATAATCCGGAACAACCGATTCTACTTTGCTCATACACAAAATTCCATTGGTTCCCTTAATTACCGGAACATCCAAACTTAACTGAGCACTCCCCATCATAGGACCTCCACTGATAATCTTTCCCGGTTCTTCTTTAAATCCTCCGCATTGTTCTATTAACTCACGATAAAGTGTACCTATTCTAATTCTCAAATTTTTCGGTTCCACAACAATAGAACCTGTCAATGTACAAACTCTATCTATCAAGGGTAAGCCTGTCTTTAGACTTCGCGCAATTTGTGCAGATGTTCCTACATTACATACGGTTACTCCTACATCTGCCGGAAGACCTCTCAAAGGAACCTCTCTTTTAGTGCATGTATAAATCAACTGCTTTTCAGCTCCTTGAGGATATTTCCCCGTTAATTGAATTACTTCAATATTGCAGTATTGTTTTACAATTTCTCGTATCTTTTTTAAACATTCGTGTTTATTTTTCTCAATAGCTATAAAGCCCTTTTGTACATCAAGCACCCTCATAACGGCCCGAAGTCCATAAACAACATTTTCCGGTTCTTCCACCATCAATCTATAATCACAAGTCAAATAAGGTTCACATTCCGCCCCATTTAAAATAGCAATATCCATATTTTTTTCAACTTGAGAAGAAAGTTTTATGTGCGTCGGAAATGTAGCTCCTCCCATACCTACTATTCCGCTATTTCTAATAGCATTAATAATTTCAGTTCCTTTCATTTTCTCTATGTACGGATATGGCTTAATACCTTCTTCAATATCATCTTTAAAATCATTTTCAATTATAATGCAGTTTGCCCTCTGTCCGTTTGGGATACTCATCACTTGAAACCCCTTTACTTTTCCTGAAACAGAAGCGTGAACCGATGCAGAAATTCCATCTCCCTCTTTTCCCAACAACTGACCTATCTTAACTTCATTCCCTATATTAACTACCGACTCTGCTGATGTTCCAATATGTTGAAGAAGAGGAATATATACAAATTTAGGATTTAGCGCCTCTTCAATCACCTTTTTTTCCGTCAGCAATTTACCAAAGTTAAGATGTACTCCGCCGCAAAAATTCAACAAACTCATATCAATCCCCCCTTACTCGTATAGATAAATTATTCTATTCTCAAAGCAAAAATACTGATACTCCTAAAATTACATTCCTTTATATCTTAATATATTTTATAAAAAGTTCAAATAAAACCACAGTAAATACTATGGTTTCATTAAAAACTCTGTACTTTTATCGTAAAACAAATTTAAAATATCTTCAAAATTATAATTTTCTTCCCAAATTCCTTGCTGATACCTCTTAAACCAAGTTAATTGCCTCTTTGCATACCTTCTGGATTCCTGCTTTATCTTTTCAATCGCCTGTTCCTTTTGTATGCTGCCTTCAAGGTAATCTAAAATTTGACGATATCCAATTCCTTTCATAGATTGATGTTCCCTTGTTAAAAAATATTTTGTTTTTAGATTTCTTACTTCTTCTACCAATCCTTCTTCCAACATCGTATCTACCCGTATATTAATTCTATGATACAACTCTTGTCTTGGAGCAGAAAGAATAAATAAAAGAAATTCCATATCTTTTCTCGGTAAAATATCTATTGAAAAATCTTTGTTTTTCTCTTTATATTTTGCAATTTCAATCGCTCGAATAACTCTCTTAATATTTTTTTTATCAATGGAATTTGCTTTTTCCGCATCAAGTCCTCTCAAAACATCAATAAGAACTTCTTCTCCCTGCTTTTCATATACTCTTCGTAATTCTTCTCGCAAAGAAAAATCTGAGATTTCACTTTGGAAATCCATATCATATAATAAAGAATTGATATATAAACCGGTCCCTCCAACAATAATCGGCACTTTTCCTCTAACGGAAATATCCTTAATGCAATCCAATGCAGCTCTTTGAAAATCATGTACGCTATACGATTCATCGGGTTCAACAACATCAATGAGATAATGCGGTACTGCTCGCTTTTCTTCTTCTGTTACTTTTGCCGTCCCGATATTCATATGTCGATAAATTTGCATAGAATCTGCCGAAATAATTTCTCCATTCAACTTTTTGGCAAGTGCAACGGAAATTTTCGTTTTCCCTACTCCTGTCGGTCCTGCAATAATAATCGCTTTTTCCACAATATCCCTCCACATGTATCAATGGACTTTATAACCTCCATAAATAAAACTTATCTTTTTTCATACTGTTGTTCCACTATTCTATCGTCAAACCTCCCCGATAAACATAGGATTGCTTTTCTCGCAATAAAAATTTCTGCTGTTATTTTGCTTTACACTACCTCTAATTCTCACTTATTGTACCACTTTTGAGTAACACAACCATTTTAATCCTTAAAATAACTTTTTATGCCAACAAAAAATCTAATATTCATCATGCATTGACACGCTTGAACATTTTTTCCAAATCATATTTTTTTACTTCAATAAAAATCGGTCTGCCATGAGGGCAAGTATATTTATTGGCACATTGATTTAAATTTTTTAAAAGAGCCATCGCTTCCGTTTCAGACATTCTATCATTTGCTTTAATGGCTGCACGACAAGCCTTGGTTGCAACTTTATCAATAAAATCATCATGATTTTGTATCTGCTTATCATTTTGCAACAACTCCAACACCTCGTATATAAATTGTTGACTTTGATTTTTGTTAAACATTACCGGCACTCCACGAAGTGCAATTACACGCTCCCCGAAAAAATCCAAATCAAAACCCATCTTACGAAGTTCATCCATATATTGTTCAATCAGTTGAGAATTTTCATAAGAAAGCTCGATCAAAATATGCTCCAACAGTTGCTGCGAAGATATATTATTCTTCTCTACCATAGACATATATCGCTCAAACAAAACTCTCTCGTGCGCAGCATGCTGATCAACCAAATACATTTTTTCCTCTTTTGTCATAATAATATACGTCGAAAAAACCCTACCGGCATAATGCAACTGTTCATAATCGACAACATCAGACTCATTTTGCTCAATATCCTTATTTGAGCCATGATGCAGAAGCGTTTCCTCTTCCTTTTTTAAATAGAAATGTTCGCTCTGTCTCTCACATACAGCTTCCGTCTCATTATCTTGTAATTCATGATTTCGCACTGTATCCTTCCCTGAAAAATGATTCTCTAAATTAAACTCCCTTTGATTATTCGAAAAAGACTTTTCGTCCGAATATTTCCCTTCTTGTTCGCATACCTGTTCTTCCCAAAAAGTATGTTTTCTTTCAAGTCCGCATTCCGCCAAGTTCTTTTTCTCTGCATTTAATGATACGATACTGTCATTCTTGGTCTGTGAAAGAATTTCCCTTGTGTCTGATTCATTGAAAAAATCTTTTTTCTTTTCATCTTTCCAAAAAAAGGCAGTTTCTTTCTTTTGTTCCTGTTTTCCGATAAACGGAAGATTACCCTTGGGAACATTTAATGGAATTTGCACAAATTCCTTTGTCGACTTTTCCGATTGTATCTCTTTTACAAAATTTCCTTTCGGAATCATATTTGCACTCTTTGCCAAAAGACTGTCTCGAACGAAAGCATAGGCTTTGTCCTCCAATCTCATCTGTGCATCATACTTTATATTGAGTTTGTTAGGATGAACATTAAAATCTACTTTAGAAGGATTTACCTCAAAAAATAAAACAAATGCAGGAAATTTCCCAATAGGAATAAGCCCTTTATATGCATCTTCTACCGCCCGAACAATGGAAAAATCTTCAATGTACCTACCATTAAAAAACAAATTCTGCATTCTTCGATTTGCTTGGTACATACTTGTTTTAACCAAATATCCTCGAATGGAAACTTCTTCCTCAGTGTAGTGTTGTTCAACATAAAACATCTGCTCTATTGCATTTTTTCCATAAACGGATCGAATGACATTATTGAGTTTCCCGTCTCCAATCGTCGACAACAATACTTTTCCGTTACTTATCAGTTTAAATCGAATTTCACAATGCCCAATAGCTAACCTCAAAACCATCTGGTTAATTGCCATCATCTCAGATTGTGAGGAACGCATAAACTTTTTTCGTGCAGGTACATTAAAAAAAATATCTTCTACAATCAATGTCGTACCTACTTGTGCACCTGTTTTTTCGGAAGAAATTTCTTTTCCTCCCTCCAACAGCACTCTATTGCCCAACTCCTCATCACTTGTTTTAGTAATCAACGTCGTTTTGGAAACCGCAGCAACGGAAGAAAGTGCTTCTCCTCTAAAACCGCACGTTTGTAGTTCATACAAATCTTCGATTTTTTTTATTTTACTCGTGGAATGCCGCAAAAAAACCTTAGATAATTGACTTTCCGGAATTCCTATTCCATCATCTGTAACCCGAATATAAGTTTTTCCCCCGTCTTTTATCTCCACTACAATATTTTTTGCCCCTGCATCTATTGAATTTTCAATTAATTCTTTTATTACGGAAACCGGTCGTTCCACTACTTCTCCGGCAGCTATCTTCCCGATTGTCGCCTCATCCAACATAAAAATCTCGTGTTTCAAAACTGCCTCCTTTAGCGTATTCGCTCATTTTTTCATATATTTTTAATAGAACCGCACTTGCTGAAAATTTACCCTTGCAATTCCTCTTTTAATTTCATAATAAAAAGTAACGCCTCGATCGGTGTCAAAGTATCTGTGTTCAATTCTTTTAACTCATGACAAACTTTTTGTTCTATGGGATCTTTTTCATTTAATGAAAAAAATGACCTTTGGGAAATAGGAATTGTCGCATTCTCTTGTTCCCTACTCTCTCTAATTTGTAATTGCTCCAATTTTTGTTGTGCACCATCCAAAACTTCCTGTGGAAGTTCTGCTAAATGTGCAACATGAATCCCATAGCTTTTATCTGCCTTTCCTCGAACAACTTTTTTCAAAAAAATAACTTCATCTTGTCGTTCTTCCACTGCCACACAATAATTTACGACATTTTGAAAATTATGTTCAATATCCGTTATCTCATGATAGTGTGTGGAAAACAATGTCATACAATTTATTTTTGAACAAATATAACCGATAATTGCCCACGCTATACTCATTCCGTCATAAGTGCTTGTCCCCCGTCCAATTTCATCTAAAATAACCAAACTATCCTTTGTTGCATGCTCTAAAATATGAGAAACTTCATTCATCTCTACCATAAATGTACTTTGCCCCTGTGACAAATCATCTGCCGCTCCCACACGAGTATAGATTGCATCAAAAATCGGAATATTTCCGCTTTTTGCCGGAATATAACAACCCATATGCGCCATAATACTGATGAGTGCCACTTGACGCATATAAGTGGACTTCCCCCCCATATTAGGTCCCGTAATAATCATAAATCCTTCTTTTTCATTCAAATTTGTATTATTTGGCACAAACAAACAATCTTCAACCAACTGTTCTACAACCGGATGCCTTCCATCTATAATTTCTAACTTCCTATCATAATTCAATACAGGTTTCACATAATTATTTTGATGACTGACAGTTGCAAGAGCAAGATACGTATCCAACTCTCCTATTTTTTCAGCTGTTTTTTGAATTCGTATAATTTTACCTTTGATTTCTTCTTTTATTTTTTGATAAAGTTCATTTTGCAAATCCATTGCTTTTTGTCTTGAAGTCAAAATTTTATTTTCCAATTCCTTCAATTCTTCATTAATATAACGTTCTGCGTTTGCCAAAGTTTGTTTGCGAATATATTCTTGCGGAAGAACTCCGTTTTTCAAAGCAGCATGTGTAATTTCGATATAATACCCGAATACTTTGTTATATCCTATTTTTAAACTTCTGATCCCTGTTTTTTCCCTTTCCGAACTTTCCAACTTTGCCAAAACGGAAGCAGAATTTTTTTCCATTTTCCTTAATTCATCAAGTTCTTGAGAATATCCTTGACGAATAATTTCTCCTTCTCTCAAAGGAGAAGATGGCGTATCTGAAATAGCTTTTTCCAGAAGAACACAAATATCCTGCAAAACATCGAGCTCCTCAAAGGCTCCAATCAAACAATTCTTTTGTGAAAACTCAATTTTTTCCAATATCTCCGGCAAATAAAAAGCAGATTCTTTCAAATTTATGAAATCTCTGGCACTTACGGTATCATAGCTTATCTTTGCACAAATACGCTCCATATCGTAAACAGAATCCAATAAAGACCTTAAATCTTCTCGAAGTGCATAATCGGAAATACATTCCTCCACAATATCTAAGCGATGCTCAATTTCTCTTTTGTCTCTAAGCGGATGCTCAATCCACTTACGTAATGTTCTTCCTCCCATGGGAGTTTTCGTTACATCTAAAATACCAAAAAGGGAATACTTTTTATTTTTTTGAAGATACCTTTCCATCAGTTCCAAGCTTGCAACCGAGCTGTAATCAAGTTTCAAATAACGATTTTGGTATACCCAATGAATAACATTCAAATTCCCCGCAACTACTTTTTGTGTATATTCTAAATAGCCGAGCAAGCTTCTCAAAGCCAATTTTATCTGTAAATTTTCCGGTTCATTCAAGTCTATCTTTTCCAAATAACTTTGCTCAAAAAAACGACTTTCCACTTCATCAAGGTTTAATTCTGCAACATTTACACAAATATTTCGCACTTGAATATAGTTTTTGATTTGTCGGGCAAGTTTTTCTCTACTGTTGATAAAGTCAACAAATGTCTTGTTTACAATTAATTCCGAAGGTGATATTTTATAAAACATATCTCCGAAATCAAAGTAATTGACATGTGATACATTCAATTCTCCGGTTGAGGCATCTACATAAGCAATCGAAAAGACTTCCTTATTCTTTGCCAATTCCACCGAAAGAATATAATTGTTTTGAAATGAACCAATCAATTTTTCATTGATAAAAGTTCCGGGTGTGATAATTCGAATAACTTCTCTCTTTACTAAGCCTTTCGTCATTTTGGGATCTTCCATCTGCTCACAAATTGCCACTTTTTTTCCGGCTTCAATCAGTTTTTGGATATAACCCTCACAGCTATGGTACGGAATTCCGCACATAGGCGCACGTTCCTGAAGGCCGCAAGATTTTCCCGTCAAAGCAATTTCCAATATCTTTGAGGCTTCTTTTGCATCCTCAAAAAACATTTCATAAAAATCTCCCAGTCGAAAAAACAATATGGCATCCTTATGCTTTTCTTTTATGGATAAATATTGCTCCATCATCGGTGTCAACTTTGACAAAATAAAATCTCCTCTCCATCTTCATTGCAACAACATTCGTATGTTGTTTGTCAACAAATATCTCTATCCGCGTGAAAGTCTATAAACTTGTTTTATACTGACCATTATATAAAAATATCGTTTTTATATTGATACAACCTTTATTCTTCTATCATGACTCCATTTAGTGAAAAAGATTTCGGTTCTGTAATTTTGACCTTGACCGTTTTTCCGATCCAATCTCCCTTTGGACAGTCAAAATTGACCAATTTGTTTTCTCTGGTTCTTCCCATCATTTTTCTGTCATCTTTTTTGCTGACAGATTCCACCAAAACTTCGACTATTTTTCCTCCGTACACATAATTTCTCTCTGCGGCAATTTTATTTACAGAGTTAAGCAATCTTTGAAAACGCTCTTTTTTTACTTCTTCCGGTATTTGGTCCGGCATTTTTTCTGCAGGAGTTCCTTTTCTTATCGAATATAAAAAAGTAAATGCGGAATCATACTGCACTTTTTCGACAACTTCCATCGTTTCCAAAAAATCTTCTTCCGTTTCTCCGGGAAACCCTACCATAATATCCGTTGTAAAACCGATATTTGGAATTTTAGCTCTCAATTTATCTACAAGAGTATAATAATCCTCTTTGGAATAATGTCGATTCATCTTTTTCAAAAGTCTCGTGCTGCCTGACTGTATAGGAAGATGCAAGCTTTCACAAACCTTTGGTAATTCCGCCATGGCATCAATAAGTTCGTCCGATAAATCTTTTGGATGTGATGACATAAAGCGAATTCTCTCTACTCCCTCAATATTATTTACATCTCGGAGCAAATCGGCAAAACTATAATCTTGTTCCAAAGTCTGCCCATAAGAATTTACATTTTGGCCAAGCAAAGTGATTTCTTTAATTCCTTCTTTTGCCAAAAATCGAATTTCGTCCAAAATATCTTTCGGTTCTCTACTTCTCTCTCTCCCTCTGGTATAGGGAACGATGCAGTACGTACAGAAGTTATTACAGCCATACATAATGTTCACAAAAGATTTGACATCAAATTTTCTTATCGTCGGTAAACCCTCTACAATTTGTCCATCTATATCCCAAACATCTATAAGTTGCCCATCATTATAAGTCAACTGACGATACAACATTTCCGGAAATTTATACAAATTATGTGTTCCAAACACGATATCTACATGAGAATATTTTTTCTTTATCTCCTGTACAACATGTGGCTGCTGCATCATGCAACCACATACAACAATTATCATATCGTCCTTTTCCGCCTTTATATGCTTCAAAAGACTTAAATTTCCATATACTTTAAGTTCCGCATTTTCCCTAACGGCACAAGTATTATAAACAATGACATTTGCCTCTTCTTCTTTATCCGTCAAAGAATACCCCATGTACTCAAACATCCCCGACAAATTCTCACTATCATGCTCATTCATTTGGCATCCCCAAGTAATTACCCTGTACTTCGGTGCATTGTTATAATACTCATTTGAAATTTTTTGTTTTATCATATCTGCATAATATTGCTGTCTTTGTACCGATTCT
>JBGZJG010000057.1:0-15430 GCA_041848665.1 Filifactor sp. | reverse complement strand
TATCCTCCAAAGTAATTCATCTGTCTTAAGAAATTCTCAACCTTTTTTATTATAATATAAGAATTTTCAATTTACAATGTGCTTATAGATATAATATATTTTTAACAAAAAAACAGATACAATATGAAATTTAATATCAATTAAACATTCTGTTTCTTTATACTACTCCCAAACAAAAACAACAATATTGCTTTCTAATACGAAACACTGCTTAAAGTTAAATCAAATCCACTTTTTTAATGCTATTATAATTTGTTTTCTTTTTCAAAATTAGATATTATATCTATATTTTAAAATCGTGCTTCATATAAAAAGAGATATCTAAAAATATGAAATTTTCTTATTATATGTCAAATTTATATAAAAATCATATGATACTAAATACCTATTAAAGTTTTAGTATCACAGTCGCATACAGCTTTCTACAAATTGTTCTTAAAACTTTGGCGGAATACTTGCAGTATGTCTTTTGTGTTCGGAATTTCTATGCAAACGGTCAATAATTTCTTTATCTTGAGGCGATACCTCTTTTCCGTCCAAAAGAGCATCAATACTCTTATATGTCACTCCCATTTCTTTTTCGTCAGTTTGCCCTTCCCATAAATCAGCAGACGGCGCTTTGTCCAAAATACTCTTAGGCACTCCCAAATATCTTCCCCATTCATAAACCTCCGACTTTTTCAAATGTGCAAGAGGCAAAATATCAACTCCTCCATCTCCATATTTTGTAAAATAGCCGGTATATATTTCCGCCGCATTATCCGTTCCTACCACCAAATACCCTAAATTATTGGCAATCGTATATAAACCCGTCATTCTAAGTCTCGCCCGCATATTTGCATCTGCAATTCTTTGATACTCATCTCTCCAAGTAGCTCCCATGATTTCCTTAACTTGTCTTAACATCTCTCCATGTACGTTTGTCAAATCCAAAGTCATATTGCTTAAATTACATGTTTCAACCAATTCTTTTGCATTTTCTACGTCTTTTGGCGAACTCTTAATGGGAATAATCACTCCCATAGAATTATTCGGAAAAGCTTTTTTAATCAAAAAAGCAACCACTGCCGAATCAATTCCTCCCGAAATCCCAAGTACCAATCCTTTTGTATGAGAAATTTCAACTTGTTCTCTCAACCACTCTACTGTCTTATTAATTTTTTGCTCCAAAATTGCAGTTTCCATTTTTTCCTCCTCATTTTAAAAATACAACACATCCCTATAACCGATTTTATTTCCGTTTATAGTTCAAGGTATCTTTCTTCCGGAATTAAACAATCCAAATAAACTTCTTCGCCTTGTGTAATGCTTAATCTTCCTTCCGAAATATCAAAAAAATCATCACACACTTTCTTCAAATCTTTTTCTTCCAAATAAAGCTCCATAGCCACATTTTCAGCAAAATGAATATCCTTTACTTTCAACTCTCTTTTTTCCGCCTCATTTTTTATCTTCCCAAAAAGAGTATAGTCCATGAAAAAGGTAACGGTGCGATATACTTGTTTCATGATGATTCCTGCAGACAAAACTCCCGAAACACCAGCTTGTCCATAAGCTCTTACCAAACCTCCCTTTCCGAGTTTAATTCCTCCAAAATATCGTGTCACAACAATACAAACATTATATAAATCCTTCTGTCTCAAAAAATTTAAAATCGGCATACCGGCCGTTCCGGACGGTTCTCCGTCATCAGAAGATTTCTCCACCAAAGGAGACTTTAACAGGCGATATGCAAATACATTGTGTGTGGCATCATAGTTCTTTTTCTTTATGAATGCAATAAATTCTTCCGCTTCTTTTTGCTCTTGAACCGCTTTGCAATATGCAATAAATTTGGATTTTTCAATAACTATTTCAGACGTTCCCGTCTTCCCTACGGTCAAATAGGATTTCATGATTTCTTTCCTCCACTTTTTCCATAAAATGAAACGTTTCTATCCCTTTCAAAAAACGACTCTCTCTACAAAGATTATCTAACAGTGTTCATGGCTTTATATTTCGTTTTATCAATCCTACATTTTTATTTTGACAAAAACTTCAATTTTTTATTAAAGTCCTTACAAATCCTACACATCTTCATCTCTTAGGTCGTTTGTCAAGCCGATTTACTGCTCTGCCATAAATTCTCGATACTTATTGTAATCCGCCTCATCAATAGAAAACGTGATATATGTTCCGTCTTCTTCATAACGTTCGTCTTCAATTCGATATTTACTGTGAAAATAATTCAATAGGTTTCCCTTCTCATAAGAAATTTTCATAGTTACCGGTTTGTTTGACGATATGATACTCTGTACCTTTTGTAAAAGTTCTTCCAAATGATATCCGCTCTTTGCGGAAATTAAAATCTTATCGCCCCCTCTTCCCATCAAAACGTCATCTTCTGCCAAATCCGCTTTATTAAAAACCGTAAGGATAGGAATTCCATCCACACCTATTTCTTCAAATACCGTTTCTGTCGTATTCATCTGCAAGTCATATTTTTCATTCGAGACATCTACAACATGCAAAATCAAATCCGCATAGGTCAGTTCTTCCAAAGTGGAATGAAAAGCATTGACCAAATCATGTGGCAAGTCCGAAACAAACCCCACCGTATCGGTAAGCAGATATTCATTTCCATTTGGCAATTCCGCTTTTCTAAGTGAAGTGTCCAAAGTAGCAAACAACATATCTTTCACAAATACCTTTTTGCTCTCTGCATAATCTCTGTGACTTTGTATCAACCGATTAAACAGTGTCGATTTTCCTGCATTCGTATATCCTGCAAGTGCAACAATCGGAATAGCGGATTTCTTTCTGCTTTTCCTTTGCACTTCTCGATTTTTCTGCACTTCTTTTAATTCTCGCTCAATTTCAAATATTTTTCGCCGAATTCTTCTTTTATCCGTCTCCAGCTTTTTTTCTCCCGGTCCTCTTGCTCCTATTCCGGCTCCTGTTCCGGACAGCCCTTCTCCTGTATTGCTCAAACGGGGAAGTTTATATTTCAGCTGTGCCAATTCCACCTGTAATTTTCCTTCTCCCGTAACAGCTCTCTTTGCAAAAATATCCAAAATTAAAGTGGTTCGGTCGATTACATCAACGCACAATTCGTCTTCCAAATTTCGAATTTGCGAACCGGAAAGTTCATTGTTAAAGATAACAAGATTTGCCCCCATATTTTGGACCATCTCACATAATTCTTCAACCTTACCTTTTCCGATATAATAACGTACATCCACTGAAGGGCGAGACTGTATCATCACAGCAACTGTATTTACCTCCGCCGCTTGAGCAAGTTCCTCCAGCTCCGTCATAACATCCTCGAATTTTGCATACCTATATTTTCCTTCTCCCAAATCAAGACCAACCAATATTGCATTATATTCCGTTTTTTTTATTGTTTCTTCCAAAACATATCCTTTCCGCCTCGTGTCCGCTTTATTTAATAGATTATCTCCTTATAACGTTCCATTCATTACACACTCGTTGCAAATGATTTTATGCTTTTCCATTATACCATAAATACTAAATTCAAGCTTCGCCACCAGCTCGCTTTCATTAAGTGTTTAGGTATCCCTCTCACTAAACTCAAGCTTCGTTATCTCTCGCTTTCGTTAAGTGTTCACATTATACCATAAATACTAAATTCAAGCTTCGCCGCCAGCTCGCTTTCTTCGTTGTAGGTTGCGTAAGTTCGCTTATTTTATTTCGCAAACTTCTCGCCAACCCTGACGGTGGCTCTATCTACCAATCATACTTCGCTCTCGCTCGTATTCTTGGGATACTGCTCCCAAGTGTTCACATTATACCCTAAAGTATCAACTTATACTACACCCTATTTGATTGGCAACCACAAACTCATTTCTTTTGTTTCATAAATAAAAAATCAGGGTAGAACTTAAAATGAAAACTTATTTTGTATCCCAAAAAACGATGCTTTTTGCAGAATACAACAGTAAAGATTTCATAAACCAATTTGATAAAATCAAATAAAAACGGAGGGAGACTATTATGAATTATATAAGAGAAAAAAATCGTATTTATGCAGTAGATGAACAAAACAATACCATTGCAGAAGTAACCTATCGTCATATTGATGAAACCACAATAGATGTCGACCATACATTCGTCGATACTTCATTGCGTGGAAAAGGTATTGCAAATGAACTTATGTTAGAAATTGTAAAATTGTTAAAAGAAAAAAATTGGAAAGCCGTTCCTACCTGCTCCTATGCTGTAAAATGGAGTCAAGATGAAAAAAATGACCATGCTTTATTTTTACAACAATAACAATTCATACAAACACTATTTTAATATATAAATATAGTGTAGCATCTATGAAAAAGAAAATATAATATAATTGCATAAAAAAAGCAGATTTTATTATAATTTTTATCAATATTTCGTATTATAAGAACCATTATTTAAAAATAGTAAATAGAAAAAGAATAACGCACATAAGCCGTTATTCTTTTTCTATCTTGTGTGTAGCGTTTTATTTTTCAATCCTATTGCAGTCGTTTTACATAGGATAAATTTTTATTTAACAGCAGTGGCCATCTTATACGATGATTTCCATTCATCAAATGAATAATGTTGCCCCATACACCTAATCTTTCAACAACGATTTCTCTCTGTCTTAAAATAGGCTCAACTGATTACTCTCCGGCAAATCTTTCAAACAACCATGAGATAACAAAGTCTCTACAACCGTTTTACTTGCTTTTGTTCGTTTCTTAAAATCTTCCAAGGAAATAAATTCAGACTTCTGTGCCTCCTCATGAATATTTTCCGCAACCGTAAGTCCCAAGCCTTGAATACTCATAAGCGGAGGGAGAATTTCCCCGTCCATAATATTGAACTTCTTTGCATCGGAATGGTAAATATCAACATGTTTCATTTTAATACCTCTTTGATACATTTCATACGCCAATTCCAATACAGTCAAAAGGTTTCCTTCCTTCGCCGTTAAAGCATTTTCTGCTTGACGCAATTCCTTATACTTTGCAAGCACAGCCTCTTTTCCCTTACATATTAAATCCGCATCAAAATCATCAACCTTTGTCGTAAAAGATGCCGCATAAAAAGCTTCTTTATGATAAACTTTGAAATAAGCAATCCGGAAAGAAAGCATAACATAAGCAACTGCATGAGCCTTTGGGAACATATATTTAATTTTTTTACATGACGTAATATACCACTGCGGAACATTATTTTCATTCATTGCAGCTTCCCATTCATCATTCAACCCTTTTCCTTTTCGTACACTCTCCATAATCTTAAATGACATTTTGGAAGGAAGTCCTTTTTGAATAAGATAGTTCATAATATCATCCCGTGTACAGATGACCTCTTTTAGCGTAGCAACATTATTTCTTACCAAATCCTGTGCATTGTTTACCCATACATCTGTTCCATGTGAAAGCCCCGAAATTCTGACTAATTCCGCAAAAGTATGCGGTGTGGTATCCATGAGCATCTGTCTTACAAAGCGTGTTCCAAACTCCGGTATCCCCAAAGTCCCCGTATCACACTGTATTTCTTGCAAATCACATTCAATCGCCTTAGACGACGTAAAGATACTCATGGTCTTTTGGTCATCCATAGGAATGTCCGTTGCCGTAATATTGGTCATATCTTCCAAATGTCGAATAATCGACGGACCGTCGTGACCGAGAATATCAAGTTTCAAAATTCTTCCGCTGATGGAATGATAATCAAAGTGTGTTGTAATAACACCACTCTTAGAATCATTTGCCGGATATTGTATTGGTGTAAAATCATAAATTTCTTTATTTTTTGGACAAACCATAACTCCACCGGGATGTTGACCGGAGGTTCTCTTAATTCCCGTACACCCCATTTGTAGTCTTTGTTTTTCCGCATTGTTGGCAATCAAGTTATTTTCTTCCAAATATTTCACAACATACCCATAAGCGGTTTTTTCTGCTATGGTTCCTATGGTACCGGCACGAAATACATACCCTTCTCCAAACAAATCCTCTACATATTTATGTGCATTCGGCTGATATTCCCCTGCAAAGTTAAGGTCAATATCCGGTTCCTTATCTCCCTCAAAACCTAAAAAAACTTCAAACGGTATATCAAATCCGTCTTTTTTTAGTTTCTTGCCACACTTCGGACAAATCTTGTCTTCCATGTCAATTCCGGAACCAACCGAGCCGTCCGTAATAAAATCAACATATCTGCAATCCTCGTTCTCACAAATATAATGCGGCGGAAGCGGGTTAACCTCTGTAATATCACTCATAGTAGCCGCAAAAGAAGAACCTACCGAACCTCTGGAGCCTACCAAATAGCCATCAGACAATGATTTTGTTACAAGTTTCTGTGCAATGATATACATTACCGCATATCCATTTCCAATAATGGAATTCAATTCCTTGTCCAAACGTTTTTCTACAATCTCCGGCAAGACTTCCCCATAAATTCGTTTTGCCTTATTTTGACACATATTCCTAAGGTCCTCTTTTGCTCCTTCAATTTCCGGAGGAAAAGTTCCTTTCGGAACCGGCAATATTTCTTCAATCCAATCGGAAACCAAATTGGTATTTTTTATCACTACTTCATATGCTGTATCCTCTCCCAAATAAGAAAATTCCTGTAACATTTCCTGTGTTGTTCTGAAATACAATGCTTTGTCCACTGTGTCATCTTTTTTCTTTTGTCCATATCGCAAAATATGACGATAAATTCCCTCGTCCGGTTCAATATAATGTACATTACCCACAGCAACAGTAGGAATATTTGCTTTTTTGGCAGCCTCATAAATACGTTGATTGATTTTTCGCAAATCACTGTCATTCATATCGTATTTTGCACTAAAAAAACTGTGATACGTGCTTATCGGCATAATTTCGGCAAAATCATAAAATTTTATCTTCTCATCTACTATCCTCGGTTCCATCCCACGCTCCACCTCATCACGAACTCCCCCGAAGATTTCTCCGCCTTCTCCTGCCGTACCAAGCAACAATCCTTCTCTATGCACCAGCAATTCACTTTTTAAAATACGAGGCACCTTGTGAAAATGCTTAATGTGCGAACATGAAATCAACTTATACAAATTCTTTAGTCCGACCAAATTTTTTGCAAAAATAGTAATGGAACGGTCTCGAATGGTGTGAAGATTGGTCTTTGTTATCTTCCGATTAACATCTTCCAAAGTCTCTACTCCACGTTCTTCCAACATTTCCAAAAATTTCAAAAAAATCTGTGCCGTCGCCTCTGCATCATCAACCGCCCTATGATGATTTTCCAAAGAAATACCCAATCTTTTGGCAACGACATCCAACTTATGTCGTTTCAAATCCGTCAACAACGCTCTTGACAACTCTACTGTATCAACTGCAATGTTATCATATGGCAAAGAAAGTCTCTTGCAATTTTCTTTAATAAATGATGTATCAAAATCACTATTGTGTGCAACAAATACACAATCTCGGCTGAATTCCATAAAACGTGGTAATATCTCTTCTATGCTCTCCTTATCATAGACCATAGTATCGCTTATTCCTGTAAGCTCTGTTATATTATACGGAATACTTCGTTTTGGATTGACGAGCTCACTGAACCGAGCTACAATTTCCCGATTTTGCACCTTTACTGCACCGATTTCGATAATAGCATCATTGATGCTTGAAAATCCGGTCGTTTCTATATCAAAGACTACAAAAGTCTGATTTAAATCCTTATTATTATGCTCTTTGAGCACCTCGGACATATCATCTACCATATGCCCCTCTACCCCGTACAAAACCTTTATTCCCGTTTTTCCTGCCGCATCCATTGCATCCGGAAAAGCCTGTACCACCGCATCATCTGTAACAGCAATGGCTTTGTGTCCAAATCGTTTTGCCGTTTGAATTAAATGCTTTACATTGACAATTCCTTCCATAGAAGTCATAGAAGTATGTGCATGCAGCTCCACCCGTTTTTCTACGGATGTATCTTCTCGGTATTTTTCTTTTCCTGTCATAATCGCATTGACCAGACAAGTCAGCTCCTGTGCATAAGTATCATTTGAAATATTTCCAAAAACGATTATGTGATTGCCGTCTTTCAGAACCACATTATCTTCTTTTGAAAAAACCTTACAACTTATGGAATCGGTATCATCTGTTATATTAAACATATACAAATATTTTCCGTTCTTCGTCTGCTTTTTGTCACAGCCGAAAATCTTTCCTGCTATAACAACCTTTTCCATAGGCTCACGAACCGTCTTTAATACAATCGGTTCTCCACTGAACCTTTTTCCATATAACACATCCTCTTCAGAGGAAGACCCGCCCTTTTCCTTTTCTGGTTTTTTCGTTTCCTGCGTCTCCAAAAATTTTACCAACTGTTCCAAACTGTCTTCCTGCATTTTTTGAAACTCGTCCACATTCACAGTCTCATCATGACAAGAAAAAGATACCTGTATCACTTCTCCCGTTTCACGCAAAATCTTTTCTTCCAAAACCTTTTCCGCTTGATTTTGAATCATGTTATTGTATACTATGGAGCTTCCCAAATCACATTTCAACTTTTTTTCTACTATATTCCAAGAAAACGATAGTTTTTCCTTAATTCCGTTTGCAGCCGGATATTTTTTTAGAAGTGTATGGGTCAAATTATCTTCATACTGCTCCCAAAAAAGTGTATTTTTTTCCAATTCCTCATAACATGGAACAAAAACTGCTGTCTTTTGTTCCAAAAGTTTTGAAACCACACCTTCCATTTCTTCAATCTCCAACTCGGATAGAAGGCGATTGGAGGATGCAAAAAATAGGAATGTTTCCCTATCTTTTCTGTATTGTATGCGATAAACACGCAATTTTCGTTCTTCAAAAAATGCTCTTACACTCATTTTTACAGCTCTCTTTCCAAACGCTTAATGATAACTACCAAAAAGAAACGGAATACGGTTTTTGCATTACATCTTTTCTATTTCACTTAGCAACTCCGTTTCAATATCCGCCTCTTTTATCCTGCGAACAATTTGTCCCTTCTTAAATAAAATAGCCTCTCCAACTCCGCCTGCAATGCCAATATCTGCTTCTTTTGCCTCTCCGGGACCATTTACGACACATCCCATAATTGCCAAAGTAATCGGCTTATGAATTCCTTTTACCGCCTTTTCCACTCGTTCGGCAAGAGGTATCAAATCAATCTTTGTACGTCCACAAGTAGGACAAGAAATAATTTTAATTTCTTTATCATATAGATTTAAAGATTTTAAAATATCTTTTGCAATCACGATCTCTTCCTTCGGATTTGCAGTAAGAGAGACTCGAATGGTATCTCCTATTCCCTTCATCAAAAGATTTCCTATTCCGATGGCGGATTTTACAGCTCCGCTTCTCACTCCGCCGGATTCCGTAATTCCCAAGTGCAGAGGATAATCAGAAACTTTTGAAAATCGCTCATACGCACCGATAGAACGAAAAATATCACTTGCCTTCAACGAAACAACAATATCATAAAAATCCATCTTTTCCAAAATTTCAACATGCTGAAGTGCACTTTTTACCATAGCCTCTTCTATCGTAATATCATCACTTACGACCTTTCTATCAAGAGAACCGCCGTTTACGCCGATACGAATTGGAATGTTTCTCTCCTTTGCCGCTTTGATGACTGCCTTTACTCGTTCCTCACTTCCGATATTTCCCGGATTGATACGAAGTGCATCCACCCCGTTTTCAATTGCCTTAAGTGCCAGACGATAGTCAAAATGAATGTCGGCAACTACCGGAATATGAATTCCCTTTTTGATTTCCGAAATCGCCTCTGCCGCCTGCACAGTCGGCACTGCAAGCCGAATGAGTTGACATCCTTCTTCTTCAAGTTCCAAAATTTGATGAATCGTAGCCTTTACATCTTCCGTAGGTGTATTTGCCATAGATTGGATGACAATCGGATTTCCCCCGCCGATCTTCAAATCACCGACATTTACCGTTCTGGTAATCTTTCGCTCTATCATTACCTTTCTCCTTAAATATAACAATTATTTCGTTTCTTGCATCTATCCCATGTTTTTTATTTTACAATTATTCTTGCAATATCCTTATAAGTCAAAAACGCCATCAAACCTAACAAAAATGCAAATCCAACCAAATTAATTCTGTTTTCCCATTCCAACGGTATACGTTTCCCCCGTCTCAAAATTTCTATCAGACATACCAAAATTCTGCTTCCGTCAAGTGCGGGAATAGGAAGTAAATTCAAGATAGCCAAGTTTAAACTTATAATTCCCGCAATATATAGTACATCCTCAAGTCCGGAACGTGCAGAGTCCGATACTACCTGTATAATCCCCACAGGTCCCGACAAATCATCCGTATTTGCTTTTCCGGTAAACATTTGCTTTACGAATGTAAGCATTTCTTTTCCGATATTCCATGTCATAACAAAGCCTTCTTGTACAGCTCTTCCGACATAGTGATGGCGAACCGGAGAAATACCTATCATGTATCGCCCATCTTTTTCAATCGGTACAATTTTTATCTCATGTGATGAAACTTCTCCCTCGGAAATAACTTCCAAATGTACTTCTTCCGCTTTTTTTATTTTTAAAATATTATTTACAACGTCTTCCCACGACTGCGTAGGAACAGAGTTGACCGATATGATTTCATCTCCCTCGTGCAATCCGGCGACAACCCCCGGATACTCCGGCAGTACTTCCGCAATTTTATTCGTAGGCACTCCTATCATTCCTGCAAACAAAATAAATGCAAACAAGGCAAAAACAACATTCATGAGAGGTCCGGCAACTGCAACC
Organism: Filifactor sp.; assembly: GCA_041848665.1. GTDB lineage: Bacteria > Bacillota > Clostridia > Peptostreptococcales > Filifactoraceae > Filifactor. The sequence goes on along the minus strand of JBGZJG010000057.1, from coordinate 4,659 downwards.
GCAATTTTTTGCATAGACGTTTTATTGTTAAAATCATCTTGCGGTGCACAAGGCACCTCGCCCTTATCTTGAAAAGGGCTCATACGAACATATCCCCCAAGCGGAATAATATTTATTGTATATAATGTATCCTTATGTTCCTTCTTAAATATCGAAGGTCCCATACCTACCGCAAATTCATATACCCGAACTCCATTGCGCTTTGCAACGATAAAATGTCCAAGTTCATGAATAAATACCAAAAATCCAAAAATTAACAATGCTATCAATATATGAGGTATATCCACAATACTCTCCCTTCTTTCCTTTTCTCTTTTTTTAATGGTTTAAACTTTAATGTTCCAAACTTGATGAACCGACCTTACAAAAATATAGTACCCCATCTCAATAAATATCTTATCGTCTTTTTGAAAAAAATTTGCAAAAAAAATGTTTCAACTCGTCCACTTGGCAATCAACCCCATCAGTAAAAACCCGTAATAGGTAAATGGAGCCGTAAACAATACGCTGTCCAGTCTATCCAAAACTCCCCCGTGTCCGGGAATTAATTTCCCATAATCTTTTACATCGAATCTTCTTTTAATGACAGAGGCAAACAAATCTCCCAACTGTGACGCAACACTTCCGATAAGTCCCATGACAGCAAGCATCAAAAATTCTCTTTGTGTTCCGAAATAGTATTCAAACAACATACAACAAAGCACCGCTCCCACTATTCCACCGACGGCTCCCTCAATCGTCTTTTTCGGGCTGACCGAAGGAATAAGCTTATGCCGCCCCAAACATCTTCCTGTTAAATAGGCACAAGTATCCGTTGCAAATGCAAGAATAAATACAATCCATACGTAATTTCCGCCAAGTGCCTTTACCAAAAAAATATGACTTAACGAAATGGGAATATACATGTATGCAAACACCGTCAACGCTATCTCTTCCAAACTCTTTTCGTGTCGAATGAGATAAATCGTGCCTACCAAAATAACAACAGACGTCAAATTGTATCCTCTTCCTGTTGCATTAAAATAAAACAAGAAAATATATGTCAAGACTGTCACAATATACGTCGTATTTTTCATAGGTTTATACCCGTGACTTTCAAACACACGAAACAACTCATACAAACCGATTAACGACGCCCCAAGCAGGAAAAAAAACAAATAAATCCCACCATAATGAATAGCGCCTATCAAAATCGGAAGTAACACCAAAGCCGAAATGGTTCTTACAAGCATGCCTTCTCCTCCCATATCATTTTATTGCTCCAAAACGTCTGTCTCTGTTTTGGTAATCAAATATCGCTTGATGCAAATCTTCTGTCTTAAAATCCGGCCAATTAATATTGGCATACCAAAATTCCGTATAAGCAGCCTCCCACATCAAAAAATTTGACAACCTCTGTTCCCCGCTCGGACGAATAATCAAATCCGGATCCGGTAAAAAATGAGTATCCAAAAAATCTCTTAAAAATTCTTCCTCTATATTATCCAAATCAAACGGTTGCTCTCTATCTTGTAAAATAATTTTTTTGATGGCTTTTGAAACATCTCTTCGGCTCCCGTAGTTAAGCGCCAAATTCAATACCAACCCTGTATTATTGCTTGTTATCTCCTTTGCCTCACAAAGCTTTTCATATGCCTTTGTCGGTAACTGTTCAATCTCTCCTATTGTCGTAAGCCTTACATTTCGCTTGTGCAGTTTCATCAATTCTCTTGTCAAATACTCCGTCAACAGGTTCATAATTCCCTTAACTTCAGCCACAGGTCTCTTCCAATTTTCAGTAGAAAACGCATAAGCCGTCAAATATTTAACTCCCAGCGCATCACATTCCTCAGCTATCTTGCGCAACGTTTCCACTCCTTGCTTATGCCCGAAGTTTCTGGGCATATTGCGTTTCTTTGCCCACCTTCCGTTTCCATCCATTATAATCCCGATGTGTCGGGGCATTTTTTCCTTGTCCAACTGTACCGACATAACCTTACCCTCTCATTATTCCTCTTACTGTTCACTTCAACACATAATCTTGCTATTTCCGTAATAAACCTATTGCATCCTTCGAGCACTTGACGTTATTATTACAAAAAAATTTTGAATACGGCTTTGCGGAAAGCAATTTTACATTTGTTACCGTATTCCCTTTTTATGGTCAACAGGTACATAGTTTGATTTTCTTATGTTATCAAACCGGTCTGCTATTCATTTACTCACGGTAGAAACACGCAAAATGTAGAAATAAGTAGCTTATTGGCAAATATCGCCAAAAAACTACTTATCCCCCTTATCCGCCTATTTTAGTCAAAAAATTACATACCACTAATTGAACGAACTCCCCTTCTCTTACTGCTACTACATAAGGTTCAATCAGCAATTCTATATCCTTCTTGCCTTGCGTAAGAATAATCTCATGAGCGATATTTTGCTCCTCCAAATATCGCACCGCCTCCACTAAGGGCTTTCCGATTAAAAATGGATACTTCATTATATTTCCATAATTTCTTTTTCTTTTTTTGCTACCAAGTTATCAATCTCTTTGATTACCTTGTCCAACATCGTCTGTACTTCATCCAATGCTTTTTTGGAATCGTCCTCGCTCAATTCTCCGTCCTTTTCCAATTTTTTGATCTTGTCATTTGCATCTCGTCGTTCATTTCTAAGTGCAACTTTTGATTGCTCTCCTGTCTTGGACGCAATTTTTACCAATTCCTTTCTGCGTTCTTCCGTCAACTGAGGAATATTAATTCGGATAACCTCTCCGTCATTTGTCGGATTAAATCCCAAATCAGAAGACAAAATTGCTTTTTCAATATCTTTCAAAGCCGATTTGTCCCATGCTTGAATCATAATCGTTCTCGGGTCCGGAGAAGAAATTCCCGCCATTTGTTTCAACGGTGTCGGACTTCCGTAATAATCAACAATTACCTTATCCAACATATTCGGATTGGCTCTTCCGGCACGAATAACAGCCAACTCTTCCTTCAACACCGATACCGTCTTACTCATCTTTTCTTCTAATTGCACATGCACATCTAATTTCATAATTATTCTCCCTTCACAATGGTTCCTATATTTTGTCCTTCAATTGCCCTTACGATATTATCCGGATTTTCCAACGAAAAAACATGAATTGGTATGTTGTTATCCATACACAACGATGTTGCCGTAGAATCCATAACCTTCAAATTCTGTTTCAATACATCCAAATAAGTCAACGCATCAAATTTAATTGCATTCTTATTCGTCGCCGGGTCATCATTATAAACACCGTCCACTTTTTTTGCCAACAAGATAATTTCCGCATCAATCTCCGCCGCTCGCAAAGCTGCCGCAGTATCCGTTGAAAAATACGGATTACCCGTTCCTGCCCCAAAGATAACAACCCTTCCCTTTTCCAAATGACGCATAGCACGAAGTCGGATATAAGTTTCGGTAATTGCCTTCATCTCAATAGCCGTCTGTACCCTCGTGTCCACACCGATATTTTCCAAAGCGGAACGCATTGCCAGAGAATTAATAACCGTTGCAAGCATCCCCATATGATCCGCCGTAGTTCGATCCATTCCCTGTCCGCTTCGGCCTCGAAAAAAATTACCGCCGCCAACAACAATCGCAACCTGAACCCCTCTTTGCATGATTTCCTTTACCGACTTGGCAATATTCAATACTACATCATTATCAATTCCAAACCCTTTTTTCCCTGCCAAAGCCTCTCCGCTTAATTTCAACAGCACTCTCCTATACTGTGCAGTCCCCATACTTTCCCCTCCGATTTTGTTATTTGCGAATGTAAGACAGTCAGAAACCCTGTAAGATTACAAAATACAATCATTCTTCCATCTGATTTGACATCACTTGCCTCACACCCGTTAATTACATATCGTTTTATACTGCAAAAACAGTTCATGCTTTCCAAACTATTTTTGCCATAAAAATAAAACGACCTACATTTTTTCTATATCATATTATACAGGAAATTGTCTTCCGAAACAATTAAAAATCTTTTTTTATACTAAAATAGCATACTTACTTACAACTAAGTACCATTTATATACAGTGGCTAATACGAAACACTATTTTTAAATAGAGCATGATGAAAAAGAAAACAAAATATAATAACATTTATAGAAAAAGCCGATTTTATTATAATTGTAATATGCGAAGAGTATAAATTTAGCCGCTATATGCGTACAAAAAGCGAAGTTCTCTGTATCGCTCTCCAAAAATCGGAACACTTTATTCCAACTTTTTAAAGCAGTAGAAAACTTCGCTTTTTATATGGTCTAAAAGATATTTTTCACTCTTGTTTTATTTTTTTCTCCCTCAGTCAACTTCGTTGATACCTTCCTCATAGTTATAGGTTACAACAAATAAGACACATTCCTTGCCTCCCTCTGACGAGGGAGGTGTGTTTTGCATCATTTTTATGGCGATACGTCTAAAAACTGTTTCAACTGTAAGCAAAAAATACATCCACGCATAACATGCACGGATGTATTTTTTCGTTCTCAGGTTGTTTTATTCTTCATTTTATTCTTCAATCATTACTTGTTTGGTTACGGTGATTTGTTTTGCGGTATTGTTCCATGTCATTTCCGCTCCGATTGTCTTTCCTATGTTGCTTATGGTTAGGTAGGTTCTTCCTTCTTTTACAATCGGTTTTACGTC
>JBGZJG010000056.1:0-3185 GCA_041848665.1 Filifactor sp. | reverse complement strand
TCTTGCTCCCAAGAGTTTGAATGCCGATTTTGCCTGCAAAATTTCTTCTTTGACCTGCGGTCCTTTTTGACAGATAAAAATTCCCCCAACTTTCAAGAATGGAAGAGCATATTCCAAAAGTACAGGAAGGGAAGCAACCGCTCGAGAAACTGCAAAGTCATAACACTGTCTATACGCCGCTTGATGTGCCGCATCTTCCGCACGAGAATGAAGATAAATCATCTCATCAAAGGAAAGTTTTTTTCCTACTTCCTGCAAAAAAGAAATTCTCTTGTTCAAAGAGTCAAGCAAAGTCAATTTCAAATCCGGCCGCATAATTTTCATCGGAACGGAAGGAAACCCTGCTCCTGTTCCAATGTCAATTACACTTGCCCCATGAGGAATATCGCATGCATACAAACAAGAGAGCGAGTCTAAAAAATGTTTGGTATAAACATCTTCTTCCTCTGTAATATTTGTCAAATTCATAACTTTATTATATTCAAGCAAAAGATTTTTATACTCTTCAAAAGCATCGATTTGAGGTTGGTCAATCGTCATTTCCCAAAGAGCCAATCCCTTTTTCAAAATTTCATTTTTCATATCATTCCCGCTTTCCGTCTTTTGCATGTTGTTTCATATAAATCAACAATACGGAAATATCCGCCGGAGAAACTCCCGATATACGAGATGCCTGACCGATGTTAAACGGTTTGATTTCACTTAGTTTTTGACGTGCCTCTAAGCGCAAACCATCAATCTTTGCATAATCCGTATCTTCCGGTATCTGCCTTTTTTCAAGTTTGCGGAAAGATTCTACCTGTTCAATTTGCTTTTTTATATATCCTTCATATTTCGCTGTAATTTCCGCTTGTTTTTGCACTTGAACCGACAAATCTTCTTTCGCCTTTCCGAGTCGTTTCAACATTTGATAATCAATTTCCGGTCTTTTTAAAGCTTCATAGAGTGAAACAGTTCTTTGCATCGGTGATTTTTCCATATTTTCCAAAATGGAGTTAATTTCTTCCGCCTTAATTTTTTCCGTTTTTAAACGATGAATTTCTTCTTCGATTTCTTGTTTTTTCTTCAAAAACAGCGCATATCTCTCTGATGTAACCAACCCAATCTCATAGCCGAGCTGTGTCAAACGCAAATCGGCGTTATCTTGTCTAAGGAGCAACCGATATTCCGCACGTGAAGTCATCATACGATAGGGTTCATTTGTTCCTTTTGTTACCAAATCATCAATCAAAACACCGATATACGCTGTTGCTCTATCCAAAATAATCGGTTCTTGTCCGTCAATTTTACGAACCGCATTAATGCCTGCCATCAAACCCTGTGCCGCAGCTTCTTCATAACCGCTTGTTCCGTTGAACTGTCCTGCACTAAACAAATTTTCCACACCCATAATTTCCAAAGAAGGTTTGAGACGCAAAGGATCTATGCAATCGTATTCTATTGCATAAGCAGGCCGCATCATATGACAATGTTCTAACCCAAGTACCGTATGGTACATCTGCAACTGTACCTCATATGCCATCGAACTTGAGAAGCCTTGAATGTAATACTCTTTGGTATCCAATCCTTCCGGCTCCACAAAAAATTGATGGCTCTCTTTATCTGCAAAACGTACTACCTTATCTTCAATCGAAGGACAATAACGAGGTCCTTTGCTTTCAATATAGCCACCATACATTGCAGAACGTTGCAAATTTTCACGAATGATATTATGCGTGTCGGACGTCGTTCTTGTCAAATAACAAACCACCTTATTTCCCTCAGGCAAACTGTCATTTAAAAACGAAAACGGTTCGATTTGTTCATCTCCCGGTTGCAAATCCATTTTGGAAAAATCGATGCTGTCCGCATGAACTCTTGCCGGTGTTCCCGTTTTAAAACGGCGAAGTGGAAGGTCAAGCTCCTTCAAGCTATTTGTCAACTCATTTGCAGGTAACTGTCCAAGCGGTCCGGAAGGAAAGTTAACTTCTCCCATATAAACACGTCCTCGCAAAAAGACACCAGTTGATAAAATAACCGCCTTTGCATAATATTCGCAATTTAATTTCGTACGTACCCCCGAAACCGATTTTCCGTCATGAATAAGTTGTGTTACTTCATCCATCACAATATCCAAATTACGTTCATTTTCAAGTGTACATTTCATTTCTCTATGATACAAAGTTTTGTCAGCCTGTGCACGAACCGATTGTACGGCAGGACCCTTCGAAGCATTTAACGTCCTGCTTTGAATAAAACTCTTATCTATGTTCACGCCCATTTCTCCGCCCAAAGCATCGATTTCTTTTACAAGTTGGCTCTTTCCCGTTCCTCCAATTGCCGGATTACATGGCATATGGCCAATTGCCTCCAAAGACAGCGTAACCATCAATGTTTTTTTTCCCATTCGTGATGCCGCCAACGCCGCCTCACAACCTGCGTGTCCTGCACCTACTACAATAATATCGTATTTTCCCGCATCAAAAAACATCATTTCTTCCTCATTCCATTCTCGTTTTATCTGCCGGTACCATAAAAAGCAAAACAAACACACCCTCTTCCGGTATGTCCTCCTACAACCGGTCCGATTTCGCTGATTAAGATTTCCGGATTATATTGCTTTACTTGCTCTTGCCCCAAAATCAGATCTCTTAAATACAACGCATCTTTTTCCGCCTGTGCATGAAAAATGATCATTTCTTTTTGTTCTTCCGGTTTCCATTTTTGCAAAAGAATGTCGACACAATTTTTGTAACGTGCTTTATTTCCTCGACATTTTTCGGACACTTCCAATTTTCCTTCTTCGTTTACTTTCAAAATCGGCTTTACATGCAACATTGTCTCAGTAGATGCGGCAACGGATCTTATTCTTCCACCACGTGCAAGTTGGTTCAAATCATCTACACTAATCCAATGAACAATATGCTTGGCAGCTTTCTGTGTAATCCATTGAGCAATTTCTTCCATCGTTGCACCATTTTTCCTCATCTTAGTGGCAATATAAACAGCTAAGCCTTCCCCTCCGGAAGCACAAAGAGAATCCACCGCCATCATATTTACATTCGGAAATTCTTCTTTCAGTTGATTAATGGCAATCAATGATGCCCCATATGTTCCGCTAAGTCCCGAACTGAACCCGATATAGATAAAATCTTTTCCTTCTTCCACAAAAGGCCGAAAAAATGTCGAGGAAATAAAGCACGTTA
>JBGZJG010000055.1:0-7456 GCA_041848665.1 Filifactor sp. | reverse complement strand
TTTTCTTCAAACTATTCCATTGATATTTTTCTTCTATGTGCTGTATTTGCCATTTTTTTATAAACACGTTATAATATTAATAATATTCTATATTCCAAAATTCAGCTTTTCATTTTTTCTTCAATGAAATTTTCGATTTCATACAGGAGTACTTTTGAACATTAATCTATTTTAATACAACAACGAATGAGGTTTTATTCATTTGATTTTAACATTGAACTGTCTTACTTTAAAAAAATTAAGGAGGTTTTACTATTACTGCTCAAAAAAGACAATTTTTTCATTATATTATCCCCTCTATTGTAGCTATGTGGGTATTTTCCATATATACGATGGTAGATGGTCTTTTCGTTGCACATTATGTCGGAGAGCGTTCTTTATCTGCCATTAACGTCGCTCTCCCTTTTGTAAATACTTTATTCTCAATTGCCATCTTATTTTCAACCGGAACAGCCACTTTAATCGGTATTACCATGGGAAGGGGAGATCACACCGCTGCAAATAAAATTTTTAGTTTTACGGCTGCATTTGAGTTGTTATTTTCTATCTTTCTTTATTTGGTATGTAGATTAAATCTGTCTCGTATCGTAACTGCTTTAGGTGCAACTCCTGCTATTTATGATGATGTTTTTCTTTATTTAAAGATTATTCTTTTGTTCAACGGTTTTTTTATCATTTCCTATAATTTTGAAGTTTTAGTCAAAACAGATGGTTTTCCAAGGCTCGCTACAATCGGTGTATGCTTGAGTGCTGTAACAAATATTTTTTTGGACTATTTGTTCGTGGGTATATTTCATTGGGGAGTAGGCGGTGCCGCATGGGCCACAGGTATTGCACAGGTATTTTCAACTTTACTGTTTCTCTACCATTTTGTATATGGAAAATCCACTTTGCAATTTCAATCATTTCAGTGGAATTTCAAAATTTATGCCAAAATACTTCCTATCGGTTTTGGAAGTTTTATTTCGGAAATGTCCACAGGTATTATCGTATTTCTATACAATCACTATATTTTATTATTGATAGGGGAACAAGGTCTTATTTCGTATACCGTCATTTCGTACGTGAATTTATTTGTATCTATGTCCATGATAGGTTTAACGCAAGGTATGCAACCATTGGTAAGTTATTACTACGGAAAAAGAGAACCGGAAGAGTACCATCGCTTTCTAAAATTTTCAATTATCGGGGTTTTATGTTTGTCCGTTCTATCTTACGGTATATCCTTTTTTTGCACCGATTTTTTAACCACGATTTTTATCCAACCTTCCAATAAGGACTTGTTCGACTATACCACTTCCGCCTTGCTCTATTTTTCTCCTTCCTTCCTCTTGGTAGGATTTAATTTGTTGATTGCGGGTTATTTTGCCGCAGTAGGATATGCAAAACATTCCGTTTTTATCGCATTGGCAAGGGGATTTGTGTTTATCTGGATATCATTAGCGATTACTTTTTCATTGCAAAATGAGACTTTATTATGGCTCGCTGCTTTCTTCGCTGAACTGATTACTCTTATATGTTCCGGTATCCTCTTATATGTTACTCTGCATAAAAATAAACAATTTATGTAGCATGTAAAAAGGACACGTTTTTCATACGTGTCCTTTTCTGTTTATTTTCTAATTTTTTATTTAGTAAGTCTTTCGAACTCTTTGCATTGCTTTACAAATTCCAAGTGTAATTACCACTGAAAGTATTGCTTCCGGTATTCCATTATTCACAGCAACTCCCGCAAACATCACCCCGACCGCCTGTACAGACAACGAAAGTTTTTCGGCTAACTTATCGCCGTATAACAAGAAACCTAATCCCAATACACCCACTGTATTTGTCAGTGTTCCTAAAAAAGCGGAGACGGCCAACGAAACCGTTTCATTTCTCGTGCCTTTCTTCAACCAAAAATATACTTGATAGGTAACATATCCGATCAATATTCTTGGTAAAATCGAAATAAGCGGGTTCCAAAAGATAAATGATGTGGGTGTCGGCATCAAAAATGCGCGTACCATAGAAATCAATCCGAAAAGCAACCCTACCATCATTCCGATCATAGGCCCTTCCAAAATTGCTCCCACAATAACCGGAATATGCATCGTTGTAACCGAAATTGCTCCGACTGTGATAAATCCCAATGGCGTAAAGCCCAATACTGCTGAAATTGCCCCAAGCATCCCGACAATAGTCAGTTGACGAGTAGACATTTCCTTCTTTTCCATTCCTCGTATCATATTTTTTCCCTCCGTTCCGGTTCTTTTTCGAGATACCGGACATATTCAATTTTTTATTACCGCAATCATTATACATTAGTAATTCTTTAAAAGCTACCCTTTTGAAAAAAATTATCTTTTTTTCAAAAGGGTAGCTTTTCATCATATGAATCTATTTTTGTCTTAGAGAATAACAACTGCTTATTCCCTGTAATTCTTCTGCCGCATAAATGGCATCTAATACCGCTTCCTTCATTGCCGTCTGTGCCAAATAGCAGACCGTATCCAAATTTGCCTGTATGCTTCCCGATGCCATGGAAAAAATCGTATCTCCATCCATTGAGGTATGAACAGGTCGGATGGATAGGGCATAACCATTGTGTGCTACTTCAGCTACTTTATTGCACTGAACCTTGCTTAAGCTCGCATTTGTCAAAATACATCCGATTGTAGTATTCTTCCCCTGCAATCGTCTTGTTTCTCCGTTCAAAATCAACTTTTCCGAGGGAACAATTGCTTTCTTATCATCTGAAAGTGCTCCGGCAATAATTTCATTTCCATCAAATATTTCACCACACGCATTTACACATACATAGGAGCCCACAATTAAACCGTTACTCAGTTGAATTTCATGATACCCTGCGCCGCCTTTCATCGCATACTCAAAACCTCTCATTTTTCCGACCGTCGCTCCACAACCTGCCCCAAAATTTCCGGAATATACAAATCTTTCCGCACTTTTTGCAGCTTCATATCCCATTTTTTTATCCGGTCTGATGTTTGGATTTCCTACTGCCAAATCAAACAATACCGCTTGTGAAACAATTGGAACTTTTGCAACTTCCACATCAAAACCTACACCCTGTTCTTCCAGATAATCCATCACGCCACAAGCACTCTCCAAGCCGAATGCTGAACCGCCGGATAAAACAAGCGCATGAATTTTATCCACCGTCTTCTCCGATTTCAACAAATCGGTCTCTCTCGTTCCGGGCGCAGAGCCTTTTACACTGCACCCTGCAACTACACCATTCTTTGCTAAAATGACAGAAACTCCCGTCATAGCTTTTTCATCTTCTTTTGTTCCAAGTAAAAATCCTTCTATGCCAATTTCCTTTTTCATAACAAACATCCTCCAATCCTATTTCTTATTTTCAAAATAATAGGTTCCAATTTTATTTTTTAAAGTTAACAAAAAAACACCGCTTTATTTATGGCTTATTTTTTATTTTAAACGGTATCTTTATAAAATTACCTTTCAAAATATAATCTCCATAATTATGCCATTTTTTGCTCATTTACATACATTCCCTTCCAACATTGCTTTTTCTATCAAAATAATCTTCCCTTTTCATTATAGGTTTACAATATAAGTGCAACACTAAGTAAAAAATAATGCAAATACCCTTCCCTCTAAATTAGCCTAAATCCAAATTTTGTTTTTATTCCGTTTGATATTATATCCCTGCAAATTATTTTTTATCAAATTGAAATCCAAATATAGTTATATTGAAATCGTAGAACAGCCGATAGAATTACCCAACACTTCCTAAGTGAAATATAAATATAGATTTCTTTCATTTTTCCATTAAAGGAAAAGTTTTTTCACTCTTTAATACTGTGTTATAATAGAATAACATATATTTACTTCATTCGTTTAATATTATTTTTGAAAGAGGAATTTTTATGAAAATCAGTATTGTTCAATCTGAAAAAAAGATCCTGCCATTCTACCAAAAAGCGGCTATGGAATATGACAAACGTCTATCTCGTTATTGTAAAATGGACACACCATCCTCCATTTCAAAAAAACAACAGGAAAAACAGGATTGTTTGCCCATTCATGTCATCTGCAATAGTCCGACAATCTCCTCGGAAGAATTTGCAATACATTTATCCGATTATACCATACAAGGATATAGTCATCTTATTTTTTTATTGGATAAATCCATGTCATGTCAAATTCCATCCTCTTGTGAAACATTTTCTCTTTGTGAAGGAAGCCTATCCTACGATTTGGCATGTGTATTACTCCGCGAACAAATCTATCGTTGTTTTCGAATTTTAAATAACGAACCCTATCACAAATAAAAATGTTTCACGTGAAACATTTTTACTACTCTCATGCAAATCACTGATTAAAGTTATCATAAAATCTACTTTTTTTAATTACTATTATATTTTATTCTCTCTTTCATAAGTATACACTATCTATATTTCGTACAAAAAGGATAACTTATAGAAAATGGCTGTATTTACACATTTAACAGCTATTTCATATAAAATAAAAAATATCTGTCCGAGAATATTTCCTTGACAGATATTTTTCTTTGGTTTTCTGTTTTACCATGTACACTAAATCCTAACATTATTTACACTTCCATGTAGACGGCATCATAATAACTACCATAGGAAACAACTCCAATCTTCCCGCCAACATATCAAAAGAAAGAATAATTTTCGTAAAGTCGCTTAAAGAACTGAAATTTTTGACCGGTCCCGTAAGTCCAAGCCCCGGCCCGACATTATTCAAACAACAGGATACCGAAGCAAAGGTGCTAACGAGATCTAAACCGTCATATAATAATAACATCATGGACGATGCAAGGATAATCAAATACAGTCCGATGTATACATGCACACCTCTCATAACTTCATTTCCAACAGACTCGCCCTCAAATTGTGTGCTCAAAATCCGATTTGGCTGAATCATCTTGCGAATACCGATATACGTATCTTTAAAAAGCAAAATAATTCTTGAGGTCTTTATACCACCTCCGGTAGAACCGGACATTGCTCCCAGATACATCAATAACAACAAAATCCCTTGAGAAAAAAAAGGCCACTGCTCATAATCTCTTGTAACAAAACCCGTTGTTGTAATGATAGATGCTACTTGAAATCCGGCTGAACGAAGGGCAGAAAAATATCCATCGACACTATGTCTAATATTAAGAGCAATCATAAATGTAGCTATCCCTATAATCCATAAATAATACTTGAGCTCTTCGCTCCGAAAAAATCCTTTGATATCTTTTAATAAGATAAAATAGTATAATTGAAAATTTATTCCGAATAAAATCATAAATGCAGAAATTACCGCTTCAATATATGCACTGTTGTAATAAGCAATACTTGCATTTTTAGACGAAAATCCTCCTGTTCCAGCAGTTGAAAAAGCATGTATCCAACAATCAAAAAAACTCATTCCCCCTGCATACAAAAAAATCACTTCCACAATCGTCATGAAGATATATATTCCATATAAAATTCTCGCAGTAGAAGACAGTTTCGATACCAGTTTTCCAACCTTATGTCCGGGAACCTCCGCTTTCATAATGTACATATTATTTCCGTTATTTTGCGGTATCAATGCAAATGCAAAAACCAAAACTCCCATACCACCTATCCAGTGCGTAAAACTTCGCCAAAATAACAGTCCGTTAGATATTTTTTCGATATCTGCCAATATTGTAGAACCTGTCGTTGTAAAGCCCGAAACCGTTTCAAAAAAGCAATCTACAAAAGATGGAATTTCTCCACTAAAATAAAACGGTAATGCTCCGCAAATTGACATCATCAGCCATGTGCCGGCTACAATTACCATACCTTCTTTTGCATAAAACTCAATCTCTTTTGGTCTCTTCCACGTCAAAAGTCCTCCTATACTCCAAAGAATACACATTGTTCCTGCAAAAACATATGCAACATGCTCCCTGTAAAGTATGGAAACCATCATCGGTATCAGAAGGAGAACTCCTTCTACCCGAAGCATTTGCCCCATTACATATCGAATCATTTTATAATTCATGGTACCTCATTTATCTCCTTTAATCTTCTAAAATATCATTGAGATCTCTAAGATATTTTTCTGTCGTTACAACAATCACTCGATCCTTTTCCAATATTACATCTTTTCCACGAGGATAGATTAATTCATTTCCTCTTAAAATATATGCAACAATAATATTTTCCTTAATGGGCATTTCTTCCAAAGTAAGGCCTATCTTTGAAAAATTGGAAGAAACATTAAACTCCAATGCCTCTACTTGATTGTCCAAAATTCGATACAAGGTTTCCACATTGCTGCCCTTGGAATTCTGCTTTGCACGTACATAGCGAACAATCCGGGTAGCCATGATATTCTTTGGAGTAATAAAGCTTTCCAAACCCACTTTTTTCAAAATAGCAATCAAATTTCTTCGGCTTATTTTCGTAATGGTCTTGGGTACACCTTGTCCCGCAGCATACATTGATGTAACAATATTTTCTTCATCAATCCCTGTCAAAGAAACACAAGCATCATATTTTGAAATTCTTTCTTCATTCAACACTTCCTGCAAAGTTCCATCATTATTGACAATCACCGCTTCCGGTAATTTTTCGCTAAGTACAATGCAACGTTCCTTTTTTAATTCGATAATCTTTACATCAATTCCATGCTTTATCAACTTCTGCGCCAAATAGTAAGAAATCTTTCCTCCACCGATCAACAATACATCTTCTACGCTACTTTTATAAATGCCCTGTTTTTGAAAAAACACAATGAGCTGACGTGTTGTTCCCGTAACATACACCCGATCTCCTTCTTGCAAAACAAAATCGCCATTTGGAATGAAAATTTCCTCTTTTCTTACGACCACACAAATCAAAATATCCAATTTTGAATTTTTTCGTAAATCAATCAGCGACATGCCGATTAAATCGCTTTGTTCCTCCAGCTTAATTTCAACGAGATTTACACGCCCTTTTGCAAAAGTTTCAATGTTTGCCGCCACCGGGAACTGTAAAATACGAAAAATATCATTTGCCGCTTCATATTCCGGATTGATAATCATATTAATCCCTATTTCATCACGCATAAACTCCATCTGTGATAAATATTCCGGATTTCTCACTCGTGCGACCGTATATACAGCCCCTAATTTCTTTCCTAATATACAGCACAGGATATTTACCTCATCCGAGTTGGTTACGGCAATAAGCATATCCGTTCGTCCTATTCCCGCATTAATTTGTACATCATAAGCTGCTCCGTTTCCAACGGTTCCGATAATGTCATAGGTGTCCACCAACTTTTCAACCAAATCAGCCTTTTCATCAATTACGATAATATTGTGATTTTCCTTGGAAAGATTTTCAATTAAGGCTTCTCCGACCTTTCCCGCTCCAACAATGATAATATTCATATACTACTCCACTTTTTCTATCTATCCGATTCTGTTTTTCTGTTTTGCAAATACTTGATG
>JBGZJG010000054.1:0-3279 GCA_041848665.1 Filifactor sp. | reverse complement strand
AAGTGACAGAAGATTTGGTAACAATTGAAATAGGTTCGGATAAAACAAAGATTACATTGGAAAAATGGGGAATAGGAAAAGTAAACCGTCCTGAAGAGAATTAAATTTGAAAAAAACTTCTATTCTATATGCAGAGTAGGAGTTTTTTATTGATTTTTATTTTTGAATTAGTTATAATGGGATAGTTATAATTTTATTTTATAGATAAAATTTTTTATATGGAAAAGATGTATCTTGCAAAAAAGGAGGTTATATTTTGATTAAAGAATATGGAGAATATAATCCGGATTTATCTCCTTATTGTTTTATTGCAGACAGTTCGGATGTAGTGGGGAAGGTTTCCATACAAGAAGACAGCGGTGTATGGTTTCATGCTACCTTACGGGGAGATTTGGATTCTATAACCGTAGGGAGAGGAACCTGTTTTCAAGAGCAGACCGTTGTGCATACCACAACCGGATTTCCGGTTAAAATCGGAGATTATGTGATTGTTGGGCATGGAGCAATTATTCATGGAGCAATTGTAGAAGACGGAGCGTTAATCGGCATGGGAAGTATCTTGATGAACGGATGTGTCATTGGAGAAGGGGCGATTATAGGAGCAGGCAGTTTGGTTACCGAGAACACCGTAATTCCGCCGGGAACCGTTGCATATGGAAGACCGTGTAAGGTAATCAGAGACGTTACCGAAGAAGAACGAGAAGACGTAAAAAACAGTGCCTTACGTTATGTGGGTCTGTCAAAGGAATACATCAAATAAAATTTGGAGGATAGGATAATGAGGGAAAATAAGAGAAAGAGTTTGTCGATATTTTTTCTAATCATTTTGTTAATAGCGACATTCGGCTTTGTTGGAATAAATGGTTTGAATTTAGGTTCAAAGACGATTAAAAATATTCCGTCAAATATCAGACAAGGATTGGATTTAAAAGGAGGCTTTTACATTGTATACGAAGCCGAAACCGATGCAAGCGGAGAAGAGTTGAATCGTATCATGGACCAAACCATTGCGGTATTTCGAAAGAGAGTAGATGCAATGGGATTGACCGAACCGTCCATTACACGTGAAGGCGAAAGAAGAGTACGTATTGAGCTTCCGGGTGTAAAAAATGCGGAAGAAGCGATTGAATCCATCGGAAAAACAGCACAGCTTCGATTTGTGAAACAAGATGGAACCGTTGTTTTGACAGGAAAAGAAGTAATCGACTCACAAGTATCGGTTGATTCGAGAACAAATATTCCGGAAGTTACATTACAATTTAATGATGAAGGAACAAAAGCTTTTGCTGAGGCAACCACGGAACTTGCACCTGAAAAAGGACAAATTTTAATTATGTTGGATGACGAAGTTATTTCCGCACCGGCGGTACAAACTGCAATTACCGCAGGAAATGCTGTGATTAACGGAGATTTTGACTATGAAAGTGCATCTAACTTATCAAGTTTAATTCGTGGCGGAGCATTGCCGGTAGACTTTACGGAAATTGAAAGTTCCGTAACAACAGCTACTTTGGGAGATAAGGCATTGCAATACAGCATCAAGGGTGCTCTGTTAGGTATTTTGTTGGTTATGTTGTTTATGTTGGCATTTTACCGATTACCGGGATTGATTGCCGATATTGCTTTGGTTGCGTATATGCTCATCGTGGGTTATACTTATGCGGGACTTCATGCGACACTGACTCTTCCTGGAATTGCAGCGGCAATTCTTTCGGTAGGTATGGCAGTTGATGCGAATGTCATTATCTTTGAACGTGTCAAAGAAGAAATGAAGAAAGGCAAATCCATTCGTGTATCGATTGAAAGCGGATTTTCCAAAGCATTATCTACAATTTTGGATTCTCAAATTACGACATTTATTGCAGGTGTAGTCTTGTATTATTTCGGTACAGGTCCGATTAAAGGATTTGCGCTTACTTTAATGATCGGTATTATCGCATCGGTTTTGACAGCCGTATTTATTACAAAATTATTGCTAAAATCCTTTGTCAGCGCTTTCCACATTACAAAAACCGAATACTTCGGAGTAAAAGTGGGCGAACAAAAAGAAAAGAAAAACTTGGATTTTGTAGGCAAGAAAAAAATCTTCTTCTCTATTTCTTCCGTTGTTATTATTGGTGGAATTGTGATGTCATTGGTAACAGGCTTAAATTACGGGATTGATTTTACCGGTGGAACATCTATGGGAATTAACCTTGGAAAATATGTTGAGACTTCTGAAATCAGACAAATTACCGATGAAATTGATAAGACGATGAGCATTACTTATTTGGGCGAAAACAAAGATGCGGTTGAATTAAAGACCATCAAAGATTTGAATAATGCAGAGCGACAAGAAGTATTTGAAAAATTTAAGACAAAATATAACTTGAAAGAAGATGCTTTCTACAAATCCTCTCAATTCGGACCGGCAGTCGGAAAAGAAATTAAAGATAAAGCGTTGGTTTCCGTTTCTATCGCAACATTATGTATGTTGCTTTATGTATCCTTCCGTTTCCAATTAGCTTACGGTTTGGCGGCAATTATTGCTTTAGTGCATGATGTTTTAGTGGTATTTGCGGTATATTCTGTATTTAAAGTGCCGGTAAATTCTCCATTTGTTGCAGCAATGCTTACCGTAGTCGGATATTCTATCAACGATACTATCGTTATCTTTGACCGTGTTCGTGAAGAATTAGGCGGAAGAAGAAGTAATCTTGAACCGGTAGTTAATAAAGCGGTCAATGAAACCATTCAGCGTTCCATCAATACTTCTGTAACAACATTGGTTGCTATTTTGGCATTGTATATTATGGGTGTAGAGTCCATTCGTGAATTTACCTTCCCGTTGTTGGTAGGTATCGGAGTAGGAACCTACTCTTCTGTATGTATTGCAGGACCGTTGTGGGTTATTTTGACCAAGAAATTAAGAAGAGCATAGGTAAGAAAGCAATGCTTTTTATAAAAAAAGAATAGTTCATAAATAACTTTAGAGTTTTGATTTTATATCAATCATTGAGAGTGCGGAAAAGATTATTCCGTACTCTCTTTTTTTAGTAAGAGAAGTCTTCTTTTGCTTCCCTCATAATCATAGGTTACAGTAGTTCGCTCATACTATTCGCATGCTATTCGTTAAAGCTGATATGGGTAGTATCTACTACTGTTCAAACTTCATTTGTTCTCATAGGCTTGTTGTTCCAAAAGGGATCGAACAAAGAAATAAGATGATCTAATTATGAAAAACGAAAAACCATACAAAATAATATTTTTGTATGGTTTTTCGTTTAAGAGGGAACTGTT
>JBGZJG010000053.1:0-11318 GCA_041848665.1 Filifactor sp. | reverse complement strand
TGCTTTTGCTTTGATACAGCTCATATTTTGGGGAATGTTGATTGTTATAGGATTTATAGATTATGATACAATGTATATTTACGATAGTATGTTGCTGTTTTATTTTATTATTTTTGCAGGTTTATTTCCGGTTGATTTGCTCGGCGTATCTTTCTTTGTTTCCGTTTCCTTCGTATCTTTAATCTTCTTGTCGCTCTTATTGTCCTTTTGTGAAGTTATCCCGTTATCAATCTTTTTTGCCCCACCATCATCCCATAATGGCGCTGCATACGAATAAGTTGCCCCGATACACACTGCCAAAAGTACAACGGATGCTGTAAATTTCTTTCCTAACAAGCTTTTCATAAACTTCCCTCCTCACCCATCTTAATAAGTCAACAACAACTGATTGAGCCTTGCTTTAATTCCTCGGCTCCAATTTTCATCCGTTGCATAACATACATTCATTGACTCTATACTGTATCCGTGAAAATATCTTCCACTTGGAGATAAGTAATTATTGGCAATATATCCCGCTACATAATCAATACATGCTTCTCGTGACATAAACCTTCCTGCAGAAGAATAAGGACTTCTGTCATATGCCTGAAAACCGAAAAGATTGTTTTTATCCCTTGCAATTCTGCTTTTGCCTACATTCGACTCATGCATTGCCAAAGATACCAAGAACAGCGCATTGACACCGTATTTTTCTTCCGCATCTTTAAACGCCTTTCCCAAACCTTCCAAAGCAGTGCCTTCCAAACGATTGTTGATGAAATTTTCCGAAACGTCACTTGGCTTCAACAAAAAATCCGTATTGATAATCGTATATGCATTTTGCACCGAAGGAGTGCAGGTAATGATGTTCTTATTGTCCGTTATCAATTTATCATTTACAAGCTTTTCCTGCTGCTTTGAAAGAGGTTTTGCAGCACTTTGCTGAGATGCCGTCCCGTCTATTTTTTTTACAGGTTTCTCAAAAAGATTGACCTCTCCGCCATCCTTGGTAAACAAAGGTTTTGTCTCGGCAAATCCGGAAATTGCAGAGCAGACAAAAATCATCATAACCAAGCCTGCACATACTGTTTTTTTACTTTTCATACTTTAATTACGCACCTCCAAAAATGCCCAAACACCTTGCCAGCAGCAAATGAAACTCGTCTGCGTACAAAGAAATGAGCCATGCTGAAATACACATGTATGGACCAAAAGAAATCTCCGCCTTCATAGAGAGTTTACCAGCAAATACCCTACGGAATAACAAATCAAACACCGCAACATAAAACGGCAAAAAACAAATAAATAACACATTCCCGCTTCCAAGGTAAAAACCGAGCACTGCATTTAACAATACATCGCCAAATCCAAATGCCTCCTGTCCATAATACATCTTCGCTACAAAATATATTACTGCAAAAATTACAAAACAATATATACCGCCCTTAATATGCATCATAATATTGGCAAAATCCGTCACAGAATAAAAAACTGCAAAAATAATAAAATAAAACAGCAACATACTATCGTAAATATACATTGTATCATAATCTATAAATCCTATAACAAGCAACATTCCCCAAAATATGAGCTGTATCAAAGCAAAAGCAGTCAAACCGTACTTGTAAAATGCCAAAAAAAACAGCAACCCCGATAAAACTTCTACCAACAAACTTCTTATCGGAATAGAAGTGCCGCAATAGCGACACCTTCCCTTCAAAAATAAAAAACTTATAATCGGAAACAAATCCCATGTACTTAGAGAATGTTTACATTTCGGACAATAAGACCTTCCATGTACAAAACTGATTTCCCGAGGCAAACGGTCAATAATCACATTATAAAAACTACCGAAACACGCCCCCATATAAAAAACGATTACAGACATAAAAGCTTCCATCTTAATTCTCCGTAACAACCAATAAGTTCAATTGATTATTTTGTATATAACAACTGAAAATAATCGGCTTTTCTCTATTATTGTTTATCTTAAGTATAGGACAACCTTTGTTGCCTTCCGTTTCCTTCTCTCCGATAGATATCATATCAGAATTATACGTTTCTATTACAAATCCCTTGTGTTTTAAAACATCAAACAAACGGTCAAAAATTTGTTCAATCTCTGTCGTAGTTTTTACATCGAGCAACTGCTTTTGAGCCAAAACAGCCATTCTTCGTTCTACTTCATCAGAAATACTGAAACTCTCCCCCGGCATGACCGGCATATTATTAAGAGAAGAAAAAACATACAACAAATTATCCTGTAACAAAGCATCGTCCGTCTTTGCGGAAGAAACCTTTGTCAATAATTTCGTGTAACTTGCAATATCCGTCAACCTAATCGCCGGAAAAATCAAATTTCCACTCACAAAAACACTTTCATAATTTCCATCATAAATCGCTTGTATAAAAGTATCCGACAAACCGTCACCATCGACTTCAAATCCGTTTTTATCCGGAATGACTTGAATTTTTCCGTCAGTCTCAACCAAAAAAGCATCTTCTGCAACATAACTGAAATGCTGTGTATGTCCAATAACGGATTTTCTTAAATCCTCCTCATTATAATACAATCGTTGAGGTGAAACCCTAATCGGTTCCAAATCCTTTTTAATCGGAAAAGCCTTCCATACCTTGTATAAAGTCTTATGTGTCAGAAAAAAGTCAATATACTTCTCCTGCTCCGGTGAAAAATACGAAATTCCAAGCTCCGAAAACGGTACAAACATGGATTTTTCCTCATCATAAATCGTTCTCAAAGTAAAACCCGTCGGAAAATTCGACTCTATTACCTGCTCCAAGCGAACCTTATCCAATATATGATAGGGGTGTTCTTCCATATCTATATCCATCCCCCCCATCTCTCCAGAGGTAAATAAAAACAGGAAAAACACTACCAACACACACATTATGAGCAAAGCACACAAACCTTTTATTTGATTTGAAACATTCATCAAAATCCTTTACAAATAAACAACTTTATTTGTATCCTCCGTTTCTATCAAAGCATAACTTCATTGTTTTCAAGCTATTCAGAGAACATTGCCATTTCCACGATAGTATCCTTGCGTTCTTCCCTTGCAATGTCAAAG
The DNA here is from genome assembly GCA_041848665.1 of Filifactor sp. GTDB lineage: Bacteria > Bacillota > Clostridia > Peptostreptococcales > Filifactoraceae > Filifactor. Next base: position 8,247 of record JBGZJG010000053.1, on the reverse strand, counting down.
ATATCCTCTGTAATCTCCGTACCTTTTTCTACCAAAACCTTCCCTTTTGCATCCAAAATATCCTTCGTCAAAACACGACCGATTAATAAAGCCTTTTGCTTGTCGATGAATTTTTGGATAAGTTGATCATCATCTACCAACTGTTGATTGGATTTTGGATGACGACGACGTTCGGAAATTTTAATGCCGTTTTTTTCGTTTCCTTTTTCCATTTCTTCAATCTTACTTTGTTCTTCTTGAATTTGATGCGAAATCTCATTGCTTTGATACTTCTCTTTTTTATCTTCTTCAGACTCTTCCGTTTCAACTGCAACAGATTGAGTTTTCACTTCCTCACTTCGCATTGCCATTTGTTTCGCAAAATTCTTTGCTTCTTCTCTAATCTTGGCACGCTCTTTTTCCTCGTCAGACATCACAGAATTCTCATTTTCTGCATTACCGTCTTCTTTCTTACCTTCAGCCTTCTTTTCCTCCGCCTTTTCATCCTTCTTATCGGATTTGTCCTCTTTATCATCCGATTTTTCTTCCTTTTTCTCCGGCGACTTCTTTGCTGAAGATGATTGTCCTGAAGTTCTTACAAGCACAATTCCGTTTCCGATACTCATAACATCGGAAATATCAAATTCCTCCACCTTTCCGTTTTCCTTCAACTCTACAAAAACGGACGAAAGAATGCCCTCTTCGGAAAATGAATAGTCCTCAACTGTTCCAACCTTATTCCCTTTCATCGAAACAACCACATCACCAATCAATTTACTTTTTCCGGAATATATTTCTTTCTTTTCCTTTTCTCCTTTTTTCTGAAGAATAACTTCTTCACTCATAATGATAATTCCGTAATCTCCCATTCCTTCCAACTCGGAAAAAGGAAGTACATACTCTACATTACTGTCCTCCAAGGTTACTCCGTCCTCATCAAATTTTGAAATAACAAAACTGTCAATACATTTTTTCTTTTTATTCAACAAAATTTGTTCAACGTTTCCACAATTCGTTCCTTCTTCCACGTTGATGATGATTTTAGGCATTGTATCCGGTCGCAACATTTGACTCACTCTCCTTTAATAAATTATGTCCATAAATATCTCTTCCATGTGTGCATTTTAAGAACGTCTTATTCTTCTGCGTCCTGCTCCTAATAAATCACGTAAATCCTTTGCATTGTCCTTTTCCGTTTTGTCATCCTTTTCTTCCTGTGTATCCTGATTTGATGACTGCATATCCTGCTGCAGTTCCGATACAGAAGGCATTGCTTGAGGCTGCATAGGTTCTCCAACATTCATCGGTTTTGGTTTAAGAGCTTCCTGCAATGCATCGTGTACAGTCGGGTAATTCATAGGTGAACTTGATTGTATTTGACTGCGTATCTCTCCGGAAAGAGGCTCCGTAAGATTTTGCTGTCCAAATTGCGACTGCGGTGCATACGGTTGTTGTACATACGGCTGCTGTCCAAATTGCGGCTGCGGCGCATACGGTTGTTGTACATACGGCTGCTGCCCAAATTGCGACTGCGGCGCATACGGTTGTTGTGCATACGGCTGCTGTCCAAATTGCGACTGCGGCGCATACGGCTGTTGTACAAATTGCGGTTGCGGCGCATACGGTTGTTGTACATACTGAGATTGTGGCGCATATCCTTGTTGAATGAATTGTGATTGCGGAAAAACAGCAGCGTTCATCGAAGTACCTTCTTCCGTATTCACAATAACCATTCCCGCTCCGATAGAGATAATCATCGGTGCCATAAACTCTTTTTCTTCTTGATTTTCTGCCATCAACCCTACAATTTTCTCAATCATACCGCTTTGTTCATTAAAGAAAAAATCCGTTACTTTCCCGATAACATCTCCGCTAATTGTAATGAGCTGAGCATCCACCAATGCAGTACTGTCCTTGTCCATCTGTGCAACTGTATTTTCATCATCAATCGTAGTAATTTTAGTGCTGTCCATGGTCATAACCGCATAGTTCCCTATTCCGACAACATCGTTATAAAAAAGAAATTCTTTTTTGTCCTTCTCTTCTTCCGGCCTGTCATTCGACTCGACAGAAAAAAAAGCTATTCTTTTTTCACGACGACTGACATTGATTTTTTTTATGGAAGCTACAATATCTCCCTCTTCCAAGCCTGTTACCCACATAGGTAATTTTTTTCCACTGAACATCCAACATTCCTCCATTTATCTCTCTTTTAGAAAGATTTCCTTCCCGTACAGCTTTATCAACTCTTCCTGTGCCCTGTTGCCGATTGAAGTATTTTCATATTTGTTGTTTATATAAAATAACAACTGTTTGTTTTTTTCGATATCACCCTGAACCAGAAAAATATCCGCCTGCAAAAACAAAATTTCTACATTCTTTTTATTTTCGTCATACATGTGAAAATCCTCTTCATCACTGTAAGAATTCACTGTGATACTACTTACATTGTCTCTTATATCAGCTTTTATGTCAAGAGTTGAAGTAACATTATCCCCAATCTTTTTATCATTTTCAGACAATTCTTCTTCTTTTTTTGAAACAATATTTTCACTCTGATTTTCCTCTTGATAAACTTCATCCACATCAATATGATTTTCTTTCATATTCTCCTTCAAATCGGCTTTCATGTCAACTTTCCCATCCGATTTTTCGTTGGAGCGCAAAGGAGTCTGCATGGATTTCTCTACTTTTCTTTGCTCCTCCAACAAAAAACTCTCTCTCATATCCCCAAAAGCATTTGCAAATGCCGTTAGAAGAACCTGAGTTGCAATCGGAATTGTCAACCATATCGGATGAAAAGGAAGTATTTTGATAAAAAGAAACGTAAGCAAACTTATAAATGCAAGCAAAAACGGAAGTATTTCCGAAAAAGTAAAAGTGAACTTCTTCCACAAAAAACCTCTTATAAAAGTTCCCAATAAACAAATTACAACTGCACAAACTAATGCCTTCAAAAATATCATTGAAATATCTCCGACTTATTCTTATTCATATTGCAAAACATTAATAAAGATATTGTCAAAAATCAAAGAACCTTCCAAAACGTCGGAGCCCTCTTTGCCTTCAACATAAATGCCGTCTACCGTAATCGGATAATCCTTAATTCCATGCAAATCATACAAAATTTCCTTCCAACCTGTCCAAGAAACCTCTTTTGCAAAAACAATCAAGTATTCCTGTCCCTTTGCATCCGTCATACGCAAACCGACTTCGTGAGGCATCGTTTTTTCTGAATAAACAGAAAATCCGATTCCTTCCACCCTCTGTTTTATCGTAATATTAGAGCCTGTCAAATCAATATACGCTTTTTCCGTTCCGGGATTTCCGGTAAAAGAATAATTCAATCTTCCCGCCTTTTTGCCTTTTGCAAAAATGCTTTCCGTAATTTCTCCCGTTACAGCCACCTGAGGTGCACTTGCCTTAACCGATACATCTCCGGTTTCAAAACCGAAAATTTCCTTGTTTTGCAAACTTACCTTAGAAACCGATTTTGTCTTTGTAGGACCGACTTGCTTCTTATTCGGATTTCCGCTTGGCGCAACATCGGTAGGCGGTTTTACACTCGAACCCGAAACAATATTGAGCGGATCTGCCGAAGAAGGTACATTCTTAGTCCATGCCCAAGAATAAGAAAGATATGGATTGGCACGTCTCGCCTTAGGAAGCGGATTTGTTTCCAAAACACCCGGAACCGCTTGTACATATTTATCTACATCCGTTACTTGATAAAAACTCAAACGAATACTTCCTGTCATCTTAGTTTCTTTTTCTCCCGCAACTGCTTGTCCGTCTCGATTCATTGTAAGTTCACTGGAAATAATATTTTTCGGATTGTTATCAATTTCATGCAACAGCTTCAAAACCTGTGCATATGTTCCGCTAAACTCCAACTGTGCCTGCATCAGCTTAATATTGCTGGTTTCAACTTCTTCTCCCTCTTGCTCCGAACCATTCATCAAATTTTCCGCATCTACGGATAATTGTTGATTTTGTTCTTCTCCGCTTTTTTCTCCTTCTGCCGGTGCAGCATCTCCTGCAGGTGCTTCCCCTTCTGCCGGCGCAGGAGTCTCTGTGGATTCCGCTCCTTCTATCGGTGTAGATTTTCCATTTTCATCGACAATCGCAACGGCTTCCTTATCTCCATTGAGCGAAATCGTTGCATATTCCGAAAATTGAATGGAAGAAATTTCCAAACCGCTTGCTTGATTTAAACGGTTAATCTGCATAATAAACTCTTCCTGATCCGTTTTTCCGAAATACTTTTGCGCAATCGGAAAAATCTCCGCCTTAAGCTGCTCCGCTTCCGCTTTTTTCGCATCCGCTTGTGCAACAATAGCCGACATCTGTTCTTTGGTAACCTCAATTTCACTTATCTGCTGTTCCAAATCGGAGGTTTTGGTATTTAATGCACTCACTACAAAAAAGTAGTACAGTGCAACAATGACTACAATCGCTAAAATAAGCAATAATTGCTGTTCCTTCTTACTTATTTTCATCTTTGTTTTCATTTTGTTCACCTCCTGCATTTTTTGTCGTTTCAGATATTGATGAGCCTATTTGAACTCCGTTTCCCGTATGCTCTCCCACCTTGGATTTTATAATCATATTAAATGTATAATAATTTTCCGTTTCGCTCTTCTTTTGAATAGTTGTAATCTTTACATCATCAAAAGTATCCGTTGCTCTCAAATCCTTCTCGAACTGTGCAATCGCATGCTTGCTGAGCGCCGTTCCGTTTATGGTTATCTCTCTGTTTTGAATGGAAATATCATCCAAGAACAAATCCTTGATAACCTCCTTGCCAAGGAACTGCATAAAACGTTCATTTACTCTATGCACTTCCATCATCGCTCCTTGCAAACGTACAAAAAATTCCTTTTCCGTAGTAAGCTCGGAAACCTCTGCAATCGCTTTTTGAGCCTCTTCATACTTTAATTGATACTCCGAGTTTTCCATCTCTGATTGCAGCTCATACAAATGTGCTTTTTTTCGGTTCATATTCAAAAACAGGAACGCAGACGATACAAGAACTCCTGCTAACACAACCGCCAATGCCGCTCTTAAAAAAGAAGTTACATCAAATTGTTTTTTTGTTTTTTTGATATACGGCGCAAAAAAGTTAAGATCTCTCATATGTTCCACCTCCCTATAATCGAATGATTGCACCGAGTGCATTCAAATATTGAGAAAAATCAAAATCCTTATTCTGATTTATCTCTACACAATACAACCTCGGCAAACTCTCTGTCGAAATATCAAAACGATTTTCCAAGAATTTTTCCAATCCTTCTATTTTAGAGTTTCCGCCATACACATAAATCTTTTCCACATGATTTTGCACCTTTCTCATTGCAAAGTAACGAGTCGTCTTGTCAATCTCATCTGCAAGCTGCGTAATGCTTGCAATCAAACTTTGGTTCAATTCAAAAATATCACTGAACTTCATATATGTCTCTCTAAGCGACGCAATTCCGGTTGCCTGAACAATCGTCTCTGCACCTTCCGGTAAAAGCCCCGCTTTTCTTTCACCAAACATGCCGTTGTTTATTGCCGGCATATCAAACGGAGTAAGCATGCTCGGTCCATTTTGTTGAGGATACCCTTGCGGATAAGGTTGTTGCATAGCTTGTTGCTGCATTCCCTGTTGATATCCTTGCGGATACGGCTGCTGCATTCCTTGTTGTTGTCCTTGCGGATATGGCTGCTGCATTCCCTGTTGTTGCCCTTGCGGATATGGCTGCTGCATTCCTTGTTGACGCTCTTGCGGGTAACCTGAATTTACCGTAGATTGTTGCATCGCCTGCATTCCTTGCTGCACCGCCTGCGGATTTGATGACGGTACCGCTTGCTGCATCACCTGTCCTTGCGCTTGAGGCATATTCATTGCCCCATTGTTTCCCAAACCCGCATGAACCGCCTGTTGTTTCAGCGGAACAAACATTCCGTCCAATATATTGTGAATTTCCTCCAATTCCAATTTATCAGCTTGATTACACTTATTTTTTACAATATCGTGCAAATTTCTTTCCCCATAATCAATAATGGAGTTGAATACATATTTTCCGTTGCTAAACAACGTAACATTCGTCTTTTTAATTCCGAAATCAACCAAAGCAATATTTTTTGCCCAATTTTTCTTTCCGTCTTCTCCGGAAGCAATTTCCATTTGAATTAGTTTTTCCAAAGAATTAAAGTGAACGTCCAAAGCATAAGGCGTAAGCTGACACCCTTGAACCAAGCGGAACAAACCTTCCGCCATCGGTTTCGGCATCGCCGTAACCAAAAGCTGCATCTTTTTGACATCATTTTCGATAAATTCATCCAAAACTTTATATTGTATTACATACGCATTGATATCAATAGGAAGATATTGTCCGATTTCATAGTTAATCAAAGGAAGAATATCTTTTTCTTCAACCCGAGGTACTATAATTTCCCGCTTGATAATATCCGCACTTTCTATCGTACAAATTGCCTTTGTATTTTTGATTTTGTTTTTTCTCAAAATATCCAGGATATTGGTTTTTCCGGCTTCTGTATTGCTAATTCTGCCATCTTGATACCAACCGTTCTCCACTTCTCCTTTGAAAATATTTTGCAAAATAATCTTGCGTCCTTCTACCTTACCATAAACGCCCTTGATTTCACGGCTCCCCAAATCCAAAGAAACAGCAGTCTCATTCCTCGTCTTTGTACTCCTTTGTCCTCGACCGTTTTTCGCCTTGGAAGAAGCTTTTGCCGGAGTTTTGCCCTTCCTCGTACTCTTTCCTTCCACGCTCTTACCCTTCGTCTCGGCTCCCTGCATTTGATTTTGGGGTGCCGTCGTAGGAGAGGTCTTGTCTTCGTTTTGCTTTACATTCTTTGCATTTGATTTTCCAAACATCGAAATCCCTCCACATAGTTTTTTATTTCCATTGTCTTACAGTCTGTTTTTAAGGCTTTATCTTAATTTTGAAACCTTAAGCTTATTTGATAACAACCTGAAAATAAGCAATTACAGCAGTAACTTTTTTGGTAATCACTTGTAATATATTGTTTTTTTCTTTTTTTCCGAAACACTGCTGCTTTATTTTTCAATACCATATCTTTCCATCATAGCATCTGTCTGTGTTTTTGCATTCACATGCTCTTTTAATGCCAAAAGCTCATAAATATGAACTTCAGCAGACTTATATTCCCCTTTCACAGCTGCTTCCGTTGATAATTTAATATCATCTATTTGAGCTAAACTACCCAAATAAACCGATGCCTTCCTACTATCACTATACAATCCCTTACTTGATATATCAAACTCTCCGAGAGGTTGTCCGCTCAATTCAAACTTTAAATTACTTCTCCCTTTCTCAATAGTAAAAACACCTGCTTTTTTCCCAAATTCAATTTTCTTCTTCATATCCTCAGAAATATCTGCTGTGGCAAGTATTTGCTCTTCTACCTTACACCGCTTCCCGTTTTTCGATGTAAGAATTTGTTCAGGTCGAATTAACTGTATTTTTTCAAATCCAAATTTTGCTAATACAGTTACCTTATCTACCTCCACATTATTACCACTTCCTACAGCTGTAATTTCAGTTGCTTTCACATTGTCTTGTAAGAATGGAATACTGATAATATTCCCTTCCTGATTTACAGTAGACCCTTTACCAAACACTACAAAAAATTTGAATTGTTCTTCCTGTAAGGGAGTTACAATACCAACCATATCTCCTGAAAAGGAAAAGTATCTTGACTTTGTTTCAAATTCCGTTCCATCTTTTCTGATAATTCCTGTCTGCTCAGGTCGAAGCAAGTATAATACTCCTTCTTTCCCTGTCGGAACACTGAATTTCCCTTGCGAAGAAGAAACTTCTTCATTATTCCATGCTTCCAATTCCTTTACTTTAATATCGCCGTCACCATCAGGCGGATATTTCTTAATCAATTCATTCGGATTAATGATTGAAATATCTTCTCGAAACAAACAATATTTTTTATCAAAAGGTAACTTTGAAAGATAAATCGGCATACTTCCAACCAAACGACCAAGTATCCCTTGTTTGGTGTACGGACGAATTCCACATACCAAAAAACCTTCTTCCATAGAGTTGTCAATTGTTATTTGTTTCTCTGTATATCCCGGTCCCGATACTCCTACCTTTGGGATATAATCATAATCCATCGGAAATGCAGGATAAAAATCCTGATTATCCCACTGTTCCGTATTCCAAGTCAGCGGATAAATATGATATCCCGGACGACTCTTATACCAAACGATCTGCTCAAGAT
>JBGZJG010000052.1:0-9147 GCA_041848665.1 Filifactor sp. | reverse complement strand
GAGAAATTACATATTTATTCTATCACAGATTTATGCCCTTTTCAAGCCTCAAAAGTCGGTCGACCTCCCGCAGTCGGAATCCCGAAAAGCATTCATTTTTCAAAATTCCTTCTCCGAGTCAAAATTTGAGTATTCATCGACCGACTTTTTTGCCGAAAAACGACCAAAAATGCCATTTTTTACCATCATCGATAACCATGCAATCCAGTCAGCACAATTCGTCAGAGGCCGACCGACTTTTTTGGTTTAAAAAATCCCTTCCTAATATATAACTCTTTTCTTTGTTCTTTATCTATAAATTTTTGTAAAATGCCAAGACTTCTTTTCCGGTGAGCTTATCAATATCAATTATTTGGATATCTAGTTCTCGGCATCGATGGTACATGCTGCAATTCTCAATTATGGTATCTGTCGTTGCGATTACTTTTTTGGCATATTCTCCTGCAAACTCGGACGCATATACTTCCAACTCATTAAGCGCCGATGCGTTGACATCTTTCATCTTGCATGAGATAAAAATCGGCACTTCGTTTTTCATCAAAATGATGTCGATCTCGTTGATGACATTGTAAGTTGTTTCTTTCCCATCCCAATCAATTTTTACGCTCTGGTATACTTCCGAAAAGAATCCGGATTTTTTTGCAACGGCATATAGGAATGCTTCAAGCCAATTTCCGGTGGTCATTAACATTTCTTTTGAAAACTCATCTGCTATTTGCAAAGAAACCCACTCTCTGTCGTGTTTTTTATATACTTTCAGATGGTATATAAAATTGTTTTCCTCCAATTTTTTCAATGTAGCGATATCCACATGTTGTTTTTTATTTTGACTTTTAAACTGTATCGGCGCAGCAATCGTGTACTCATCCAAAAAATAGTTTTGCGCCTTTGCCTTTTGAAAAAAAGATGTTGTCATTTTCCATGTTTTCTGATTCGAAAAAACATATTGCCCCATCCGAATAATATTCTCAAATCGCTCGCTGTCGGGAGCTGTATGCATATTTCCTGTAATATCACCGCCATGTAGCCGGACAATTTCTCGAAATGTAATGGGGGGTAACTTGATATGATGAATTGTATATTTGCCATCGTCCCATTTCATGATTGTTTTTTGAATCGGATCGATATTGATGATGTCAAAATCTCTTTTTTCGCAGCATTCTTTGAGATACAGATTTACAATCTCTTCTCCACCGTACAAATCCAGCGTGGTGTCGGGCTCTTTTCGCTTTGCAATGATGTCAACCGCATTCTCTAACTGCTTGAAACTTTTGAAGTCAACCGATATAAATTGTATTTCCGTTTCAGGCAATCTTTCACGCAAAACATTTCGGTGTCCCTGCAGGTGGTCTTTCGGTACATCGTGATGATGTATAAAAATCACTCGCTTGGGCTGAAAGTAAAGTGCCCCAAAAATATTTTTACGAAAATCTTGGCTATCGTATATTTCAATGAGTTGCATTTTTCCTCCATTAAACTTACATTAAACCATTTTAATTCATGCTACAAAGTTTTTAATCAGTAAATTCTCTTTCTTTACATTCCAGTTTTTTTACATTTCTGTTGTTTGTCTTCTTTTTTGCCCCAACATATCCAAAATTTATATGCTTTAAAAACGAAGTAGCCTACAGATAAAGAGACAAGTATAAAGAAAAATAGCCAATTATATTTGAATACGATATCTTCAAATCGGTCTAGTTGTACACATTCGGAAAAAGGCCATGTATGTTCATTAAACGGCTCCATTCTATCCCAAATCACAGACAATAGAGCTATCAATATTCCTAGAAATCCCAAACTTCCTGCAATTTCATTAAGTTTCTGCTCCTGCTGAACATTGGCATACTCATACAAACTCTGTAATTGGTTATCCAGCTCTTGTTTTTCTTCAAAGACATAGAGTTCTTCTTGCAATTTCTTATAGAGTTCATAACCTTGTTCTTGCGGAGTGACTTCAAACAACAGAAATTGATTTTTGAAAAGAATATAGTCTTTTTGAAGTTGTTGAAGGTTTTCAACATCAAATTTTTGGCTCTCTTCGCCGGCTCTTTTTGAGAATCGTAAAAGTTCTACTCTTTGCATCAATACAATTGCTGCCATCTCAACATATTCTACAAGCATAGGAGTAATCACTGCCGGAATTGGCACATCAGGCGTAGTAATACAACCGAATGAATGTTGTGTTATCGCATGAATTGTTCCGCATTCAATCCATCTGGAATAAATGGCTTTTCGTAATAGTTCCGCCCGCATCGTTTGGGATTGACAACTCGCCGATCTGTTGTCAATATAAATAATAGAATATAGTTTGTCTGAAATCTCTTTCTCATATTCATAAGCATATTTAAATTTTTCCTCATCAAATTTTTTTATACTTTGAATCAGTCCCGCATTTTTTACAATATAACAGACAAACATTCGATCATCCATCAAATATCCAACATCTCGTTTTTCAATTTGCCCCCTCCCGGTTAATGTACATTCTTTTTTCGTTGAGCAATTATATTTAAGAAGCGATTCGATAAAGATCGCAGGATCTTGTCTGATTATTTTTTCTCTCCAACAGTTCCTTTGTTTGCCCCAAGTTTGTGAGTCCCCATCACCAAAGTCATTCCACATTCTAGTAAAATTAAGATCTTGTAACCAAAATTCATTCTCAAAATTGTTTGGAATAAATTCAGTAGTGTTATCTTTTTCAATTCGAATTCCAATTCCTTGAGCACATTCAGAGTAACAAACCCTCTTAGTTGTTTTATCCACTCCGGACAGCCATGGTGGGTACAACCTTCGTCCATATTGGTTTATACTTTTAATATCCTCAAGTTCAGGATATTTTGTATTCTGTGTATAAATCATTAGAAGATAAGTTTCTTTCGAGCTATATTTTTTTTCGTTCTTTTTTTTCTTTTCCTCCTGTTTCTTTTGTTTGCTCTTAAAATATCCTCTTAATCGTATCTTTGATATTTCCAACTCATATTTTCTTCTGTCGTCAATGTGTATTTCGTAATATGAGACTTTGCATTCTTCAATCGGTTGAAACCTATAATTTGTAACTAAACTTTCCTCTTTTTCACCATTGCTATTTTGTCCACATTCATCTTTTTCCTCTTTTTCAAGGTTAAGAATGATTTGTCGTGCATCATTATTGAAATATCGTCTAAGCATATATCTTTCTTTTATTTCTTGCTCAATTTCTACTTTCAACTTATCTTGACCAATATTTCTATTTTCCGGAATTGTATCAACAAATTCTTCTTTCCAAGCATCGGATAACTCAAATCCGGCATCCATCTCCAACGGTATCATAAAAATATGGTCACTATATACAGTTCTATCTTTTTTGTTTTGCTTTTTTCCCTTTTCCTTTGCTCCGGCTTCCACTCTAACTACCCTCCATTTCGATATATTCTTCGTAATTTACCAGTACATCCACCAATGCATTATGGATGCTGCTTTGATAATTTTTTTCACCCGCCAATGCATCAGCATTGATTTTTACCGAATACCAATCGTGCAATCGTTCGGCAAAATCTATTTTGTCATGCATCGTGATTTCTTCGTTTTTGGACATTTTTTCAAAAAACCGAAATTCTACCGGATATGGACTTTCCGCTAAAAGAAAATTGTTTGTGTTTTCATTTTCTAATTGCAAAGCTTCTTTCAAAATCTTTGCCGATTCCTTCAGTAGATTATTCTCTCCCGAAACCGCCTTTTCAATCAAATATGTTTTTTCTTTTTGCTCTGGATTTTGTGTAAAACGACTTTTGATTTTCTCATAATCCACCAGATTTTTCAAATCCATGCGCGGAATAACATTCGCGGTAACAAACGGATGAACATTTTTCAAATTTTGAACATCTTCGCGCCGAATGTAATAGGCATGACAAGACGAACTTTGCCGGTTATAAAACAAGAGCGCAAAAGACAAGTATTCTCCATAAAGTCCCGTCGTTTCGCAGTCGATAAAAATCAGATTATGCTTTTTGAGTTTTTGCAAATTATGTTCCTTGACATATAGTGGCCACGGGCTCGATTTTTCGATTGTAGCCGCAATTTCAGGTTCTTTATGGATTTTTTGCATAAAAGCTTGGCTGAATATCTCGCAAATTTCTCGAATCGATTGTTGCGTTTGCTCTTTGGATGAATTTTTTAATTCGATGACGAAACCTTCGGCTCGCTCTTTATAATTTTTGAGCGACACAAAGTAATCCGCTATATCGGTTTGAGGTATTTCTTGTTTTTCGCTTTTCGAATTATCTCCCATAAATTCTTTTATGCACAAGAAAACAGCCGGTTGTTTTTCGATTTGCTCGATTGTTATTTTTTGCAGTTTTTCCATAAGTCACCTCTGATAAGTAGGAGTGGTCGCCGTCCACAAGTCGAAGGAGCGACCACTCGATTGATTTTTGCACTCTGCAAAACGACATTTTATCGTCTATATTGTTCCACTACTCCATAATTCCGTAGCCGACATTGGTTTTTGCACCCACACCGAAATCCTCAAGTATCTTTTTATATGCAACTTTCTTGCTTTCCGCTGCTATTTTTTTACCACTCGAGAGAATGGAGTCTTTTAATGAAAAGAAGAACTCTATCTCCGTCTCCGGTGCAATTGCCAAAAACTTAAGCACATTCGGACTTTGTATTTTGGACGGATGGGGTGCCAGAAAATCTTGTTTTAAAAATGGTTTTTGATTTTGCGGAACTACCATCGCTCCATAGAACACATCTCTTTTCCCCATAGGAATTTCAACTTTTACAACTTCTCCGTCTTGAACCCTTTTGATACCTTGGGCATCTTTTTCAATTTGTTTTCCCTCAAACAGTACATCCAGAATTTCTTTTTTATCCTCCGAAGATAAATCATCTTCCAAGCGGAAATAATCTTCAAAAGTAATCTGTTGAATATCCTTATCTTGACTTGTTTTTTCCATTTCATCTTGAGACAACAATTTCTCGATCACACTTCGAATAGCTCCTTTAAGCGAACTTCCGCTAATGAACGGAATACCTGTTACATAGTCAAAACTCATTCCCAGCTGAATATCTCCTTTGAAGGCAGTTCCGTGAGGATTACCCAAGCCGATTGCTAAACCGGGATAACCGGTTTTCAATTTAAAGCATTGAAATCCAAGTTTTTCTTCCTCATTCAATTGATTGAGCCATAACAAATCAAGATTCATTTCCTTGCCTTTTTTCGAAAGTTCCACCATATCATCGTAAGCATGATCAAACTTTTTCTTCAAAGTCTCACCATCTTTGTCCCGCTGCTCTAATCTACTGTAGTTTTCTATACGCTGACCATCCTCTGATTTAAATATCGCTCGATAATAGAGTTCTTTGTTGAAACGGTAATCCAAGTTTTGGGATTCATAAATCACATTGTTAGTTCGTTTGATTTGCACCGGTCTATTTTGTTCTCCTGATTTTCCTTTTGCATTTTGTTTCGTAGGTTGAGGAGCTCTGTTTTTATTCTCGTTATTCATACGCACCTCTTTACTTAAACAGATTAATTGATAATTTTACCGCTATTGCAGCACTTAACACCTTTTCTTCTATCATACTCTCATTACCATTGTTTATTTCGCTTGCTACAAAATCAAATAGGTTCTCTTGATTTTGAATATCTCGGTTTTGAATATCTTGTTTTTCGGATTCTTTAATAACCTTGTGAATCATGTTTAATAAATAAACTCGCACTTCTTTTGCACTTTCTTTGTCCGCATCAACATTTAATTCTTTTTCCGAGTTTCCTCCCGAATTGGATTCGTTTGAGCTTGGAGCATTGCTAAAAAAAGCAATCGCAGAAAGTAGACTTCCTGAGGATATTGCCGCCCCGAATGTTGCTATTTGACCACGAATTGATGTAGATTTGTTGGGCGGGCAATTTTTCATACAGTCATAAGCAATTTTCAGATATTTTTCAACTAAATATTTATTCATTCTTGAACCTCCTCTACCCTTGCCAAACCAAATCCGACCGTTGCATTTGCACCAAATTGAGCCAAAGGATACTTCTTTATACTATCAAAAAACTTTGTAACGCCATTTTCTACCGGCGGCATAGCTAATGTGTAGAAATAAAATATTGCTCCATGAGGTACATATTCTTCATACCAAAGGTTTTCACTTTTTCCGTTGTTCAGACAGTTGCGAGCTTGAACAGGATAACGATGTTTTCTCATAATATCTTCTGTCACAATAATTACATCTACATCCTTTCCAAACCAGCCATCAAGAAAATCCTTCAAGGATTTCTCTGCTTTTTTACTTACCGGCTCACATCCTTCAACCGAAATTGATTCTTCATTACTGTTCGTGATACATTCCTTTAAGTTTTTTATTTCTTCCCTAGCCTCTACATACTCTATTCGTCTTAAAGATTCCTCTAAAACAAATAATTGTTCAAGCATCCCCGGACTTGTCACCATATAGAAACTTTTACTTCCTTTGGATGCTCTCATCGGAATCGCAAGCAAATAGGCATTTGTAAATTTAACATTTCCTTGTTCCGTTTCTTCTGCATTCTTTCCTTTTCCAAATATGAAGTCAATATCTGTTGAAGGAACTCCGGATCCCACAAAATGTTCTCTTAATGCACCTTTTACACCTGTTGAAAAAATCACGGGATAATTGTTAACCGGATCTCTTTCAATTTGATTGTCTATAATATTGTAATTTGATTCCCCATCCCCTACATGAAGATTGGTTATACATTTAACTCTATAACATTTTATCGCTGTCATTGTCGTTCTCCTTTATATTTTTATAAGATTGTTCATTCCGATCATTTGTCTGTGAGCATATTCCGCATTAAATTCTTCTAAAATATCATTGCCTTTTACACAAATTACTCCACCTGCTGTTATGATAGTTCTTGTTGCAGAAGGATTGTAGATATTTATAGCTCGATTCAGACTTTGCTTTTTATAATTTGTTTTTAAATTTCTAAAAAAGTCACTATTTGTAACAGAGAATATTGACTTTTCAATTGGTCTGTCTAATAGTGTGTCTGAAGCAACATAGTAAATATGATGCTCTTCTCTTGATAGATCATCCGCAAAATACTTTTTTGATTGCAATGCAACTCGGATTCTTTTTTCCAAAAAATCCTCTCCGGCATTTTCCAAGAGCTGAATATCCACATGGAAAGCGCATTTCCCGCTACCAATTGTCAATATATCTTCAGATGGCCTCATCTCATCACTGGAAAGGGTCAGTATAAATGCAAAAGAATAGCGATGGGAACAGTCGTCCTCCACTTTATTATTAAAAGTAAACATTTTTTGTTTGAAATACCCATCTTCGGTAAGCTGCTTATTTATGCGACTCTTATTTTTTTCTACAAAAATATCTTTTTTTGATACGAGCTCACAATTGCTTCCGCTTTTATCAATCTTTAGAAATTTCTCGGCAGGATCATATTCTTTAACATCAAAGTCTTGAAAAACAAACTTCTTTGCCGTTTCACTCTCGCATCCTAATCCATACTCTTGCAAAACATAAGGTTCAAATATTTTGTCCGATTTATGCGACTGATTGAGAGGACATGGGATATATATGTTGTCTTCATCATCCATTACAAACACCGAACCGATTTTTTGTATTATGCCAAAAGATTGTTTTTTTTTGTCAAGTTCAAAACTTTTTGCTCCAATCAATTTTCTGTCAATTAAAAATTTATCATTCAATCCAGGTTTTTGTTTTTGAAGCAAAAAGCGAATGCTCCCCAATAATGTTGTTTGGGACGGATAGAGTTTGGAATGCACGAAATAAGGAATTCGCTCGTTTTTTCGCCCGAAACCGAGATTTCGCTCCGAACCGAAAAACCATGGATCAATTGCTCGAAGTCGAACTAAATAATGTTGTTGATTACTCATCTTTTGCTCCTTCCCCAAAAAATTTTGCTAATCGTAAGAGTGATGTTAATTCCTTAGTCGACAAAATCTGTTCTTCTCCTTCTTGTTCATTTTGCGGATCTCTTTTTGAACGATTACGATTTTCAGTTTCTCTCCAATGGGCAATCGCCAAGTTTTTAATTTGCTCTACATACGGATTTTTAAAAGTAATTTCATCATTAGTTTTATTCTCTGCGTCCTCCTCCACATGGCGATCAAACATATTGTAAAAGAAGTTTTTTATTCGTTCTTCTCCTTCATTAAATGCAATATCGTATAAGACTTCAAATTCATGCAAATGATATAAGATGGAGTTTACCACTTCTTCCTCATCTTGTAGATGAATAAGCTTTATCAATTCAGATTCGACTTCGCTGTTATTATATAATGGAACGGATATCTTGCTTCCACTATTTTTCGTAAGTTCGATTACTTTTGCGTTTTTTCTTCCTTTTGCCTCCACAAAAAGTAAAAAAAGTGTTTGTTTAAGAGCTTCATACAATGGCGACTTGTGATAATTGAGTGTAATACCAAATGAAAGTGCCAACTTTCTCTCGGCAGTCACTCCCTTTTCTCCGGTTATTTTATTGATGAAGTTATCATCAAAATATTCTCGGAACAATGCATCAAGATCTTTGCAAAGCTCCATTACAGTTCTACCTTGTTCTCCTTCTGCTTTGTTGGAATATAGTGGTGCCATGAACAGCAAATCATCTCCACCAGCATATACCGTTACTCCACCAAATTGATGAATTGTTTTTGCCGCTTCTTGAGAAAACTTCATACATCGTTCAGAAAATAATTCTAAGTTTTGATTAGCCACTTTTTCAAGAACTTTCCCCATGTTGTCTCCATCGGCTTGCACTAATGCGAAGTAGCGATAAGGTTTGTCAAAGTCCGTTTTTTGTTCCGCTTTTCTTCGACCATCAGCTCGCTTATTCTCTTTAAAATCGCTTATCTTATTATGCGTTGCAATTTGTGTAATGTTACGGATAGCAAGAGTATTCCCTTCTCCTTTTGTAAGAAGCGGGAACGCTGCCTTTCTCTCCTCATCAGTTACATTTCTAAGTTTTGAAACGATATCTTTTATATATTGAGAGTTTTTAACTCTCCTAAAGTGAAAAAGTAATTTCCACTTGGCGGGAGTCAAAGTAGAAGTTAGTCTTACAAGAAATTCCACTTTGTAAAAAGTAGAAATAAGACTTACAATATTTATCAGACAGCCGCAGAAAGGAAATCATTCATGGAG